>NZ_VDFS01000009.1:0-17613 GCF_006151955.1 Georgenia sp. 311
CCCCCCCCGCCCCGAAAGCGTCGCGGTCAGCGGGAGCCGACCGGGGGCTTCGGGTCGGCCGGGTCGCCCCAGACGTCCCACCAGATGTGGTTGTCCTTCTGAGGACCCCAGGCGAGCTTGCCCAGGGTCAGGCCGTGGACGCTTCCCACCTCGGTCATGCGTGGCGCTTCGTACATGGAGCCTCCTTCGTCACGGTGTGCACGGCACCCTCGTGGGGGCCGGCTCCGACAGCGGAACGGGGGGTGCCGCTGACGTGGGACCGAGCCTAGGGTCGGCGACCCCTGTAGGAGGATGCCCTGGGCCCGAGAACCTGGGTGAAGCCGGGGTGACCAGCTGGGACGGGTACCGTCACCCGGCCTCTCACCCCCCGCGCGGGGCGACCTCGTGGAGGCGCGAATCGGCGTCCCCGGCACCGCCGCGTCGCTACGCTCGCCCTGACCACGCGGCGACGAGGACGGGACGAGGATGGACGGGACCAGGGCCGGCGAGCGCGCCGTCTCCGAGCTGCTCGTCGCGGTGTGCCGCGACGAGGTCGGTGGCCGTGCTGCCGACGTGCCGGACGCCGCGCTCGTCCGGGCGGCCCGGCACCACCGGATCTCCCCGCTCACGCACGTCAGGCTCCGTGAGCAGGCCCCCCGGGCCGCCGAGCTGCTGCGCCCCGACCGCGACGTCGCCAAGTCCCTCCACATCCGGGCCGGGATGCTCCTCGGGCAGGTCGGTGAGCTCCTCGGGGGAGTGCCGTGGGTCGTCTTCAAGGGCCCGGTGCTCTCCGAGCTCGCCCACCCGGTCCCCGGCCTGCGGCCCTACGGCGACCTCGACCTGCTCGTCGCCCCGCAGGACCTGCGCCGGGTGAGCGCGGCGCTCCTCGCCGCCGGCTGGGAGGTCGGGGACTACGAGGACATGCTCCGCAACCCCGAGGTCCCCGGTGAGATGCACTGGTTCACCCCCGCGGGCATCCCCGTGGACCTCCACTGGGCCATGGTCAACATGCGCTCACGGCGGCGGCTGTTCACCATCCCCACCGACGAGCTGCTGGCCCGGCGCCGGCAGGTGCGCATCGGGCTCGCGCGGGCGTGGACGATGGACGGGGCCGACTCCCTCGTCCACGTCGCCCTGCACGCCGCCCTCGCCGGCGCGAACCGGCTCGCGTGGATGCTCGACGTCGACCAGCTCGCCCGGCAGGTGGAGGACTGGGGGGTCGTCGCGGACCGCGCCGTGCAGTGGGGCGCCCAGGCCCAGGTCTCGCTCGCGCTGCGCAGGTCGGTGGCCACGCTCGGGACCCCGGTGCCGGACGAGGTCCACCGCAGGCTCGGGACGTCGGCGCCGCTGGGTGCGCTCCTGGACGCGGTCGACCGGCTCTGGCCGGTGGCAGCCCACCGCAGCGACGCCTCCGTGCCCCGGCTCGTCTCGCGCGCCGTGCGACCGGGCGCCGTGCGCACCGCTGTGCAGGTCGCGCGGAACGCCGGCCAGGGCATGCGCGACCGGGTGCGCCCGGCGGCCGGCCCCGCCCCGGACCGGGTGCCCGCCGGCCCGCAGGCGCTGGAGGTCTACCTCCGGGCGGTGGAGGCCGGCGCCCGGTCCGCGGCCGCCGCGCGGTGAGCGGCCCGGAGACCGTCGACGGTCGGCCGGTGACGGTCCTCCTCGTGCACGGGATCCGCGCGTCGCGGACGATGTGGCTGCGCCAGCTCGCCGCGCTCGAGGAGGCCGGCGTGCCCGCCCTCGCCCCGGACCTGCCCGGGCACGGCGAGCGCGCGGCCGAGCCCTTCACGCTCGACGGCGCCCACGCGGCGATCGAGGACGCCGCGCGGTCCGCGGGCGGCGCCGTCGTCGTCGTGGGGCTGTCGCTCGGGGGCTACCTCGCCCTGCACTGGGCGGCCCGCACCGCACGGCCCGTCGCCGGGGTCCTCGCCGCGGGCTGCTCGACCCGGCCCAGGGGGCCCGGGCTGGCCGGCTACCGCCGGGTGGCCCGGCTCATCGCCCGGCTGCCGGACGGCGGACGCGGCCTCAACGACACCCTCGCCCGGCTCGCGCTGCCCCGGGATGCCGTCGCCGACCTCGACGCGGGCGGCATGGCGCTCGGGGTGATGGACGCGGCGCTCGCCGCCGTCGCGGGCATCGACCCCGTCGCCGACCTCCGGGCGCTCGGGGACGTGCCGGTGCGACTGGTCAACGGCCGCTGGGACCACTTCCGCCTCGAGGAGCGCCGGCTGCTCGCGGCCTGCGCGAACGGCCGGCTCCACGTCGTCCCCGGGGCCCACCACCTCGTCTCCCTCGTCCGCCCGGCGGACTTCAACCGCATCATGCTCGACCTCGTCGCGGAGGTCGGCCCCGGCACGGTCAGGGCCGGCGGCTCGGGCTGATCCCGCCCAGGGCCCATGCCCGCACGCCGCCGACGATGCCCGCGCTGTTCGGCACGACGACCACCTCGTCGCCCAGCCGGTCGACCGCCTGCGGGGTGATCCGGCGGGAGTTCCCGCCACCGAGGTAGAGCCGGTCCCACAGGAAGACCGGCCGCAGCGAGTCGACCACCTGGCGGACGCGACGGGACCACATCGCATCGCCGAGCCGGAGCCGCTCGTGCTCCCCGATGTACTCGTCGTAGGTGAGCCCCCAGCGGGCGGGGGAGCGGGAGAGCTCGAGGTGCGGGGCGAGACGGCCGCCGTCGAACAGGGCGTTGCCCAGCCCGGTGCCGAGGGTGACGACGAGCTCGAGGCCCGCGCCGGCGATGACCCCGGCGCCGTGCACCTCGGCGTCGTTGAGGAGGAGGACCGGCATCCCGAGGGTCGCGCTGAGCGCGTCCTGGAAGTCCAGCCCCTCCCACGCCGTGACGAGCTCGGGCAGGACCCGGGTGCGCGGGCCGGCGCGGGTGACGTAGTGGGGGGTGCTCACGACGACGCCGTGGCGGATCATCCCGGGCATCCCGACGGTGGCGCGGTCGGCCGGCGGGAGCTGCTCGGCGAGCGCGCGGATCGTCTCGAGCAGGCGCTCGGGCGGCAGCGGGTAGGGGGTGGCCGCCCGGACGGGCGCGGCGTGCATGGTGCCGGCGGCGTCGAGCACGGAGGCCTTGATCCCCCCTCCGCCGCAGTCGACGGCGAGGGTGGCCGGCGTGCGGCCGTCGGTGCTCACTGGGTCCACCCGTCCGACGCTACTAGCCTCAGGCGGGTGAGCGCAGGAACCCCCACCCCGACCGGGACCCTCAGGGTCCGCCTCGACCTGCGCTACGACGGCACCGGCTTCGCCGGGTGGGCCGCCCAGCCGGGCCTGCGCACCGTCCAGGGGACCCTGGAGGAGGCGCTGACCACCGTCCTGCGCCTCCCCGCGCCGGCCAGGCTCACCGTCGCGGGACGCACCGACGCCGGCGTGCACGCCCGCGGGCAGGTCGCCCACCTCGACGTCCCGCGCGAGGCGTGGGCGGCACTGCCCGGGCGCAGCGACCGCGCGCCGGGGGAGGCCCTCGTCGCCCGGCTCGCCGGGGTGCTCGGGCGGGGCGCACACCCCCGCGGCGCGGGTGACGTCGTCGTGTGGCGCGCCGCCCCCGCCCCCGCCGGGTTCGACGCGCGCTTCTCCGCGGTGGCCCGCCGCTACGCCTACCGGATCGCCGACTCTCCGGGCACCCGTGACCCCCTGCGCCGCCACGACGTCCTGTGGCACGGGCGACCGCTCGACGTCGCCGCGATGGACCTCGCCGCCCAGTGGCTGCTCGGGGAGCACGACTTCGCCGCGTACTGCAAGCCCCGGGAGGGGGCCACGACGATCCGCACCCTGCAGGTGCTGCGCTGGGAGCGGGTGCCCGAGGCCGACGGCGGGCTCGTCGTCGCCACGGTGCGTGCCGACGCGTTCTGCCACTCGATGGTCCGCGCGCTCGTCGGCGCGAGCCTCGCGGTGGGCGAGGGGCGCCGCCCGGTGGACTGGCCGGCCGCGGTCCTGGCCGCGGGGCGGCGCGACCCGGCCGTCGCCGTCGCCCCCGCCCACGGCCTCACCCTCGAGGAGGTCGCCTACCCGCCCGACGCGGAGCTCGCCGCGCGCGCGGCGCAGGCGCGCAACGTCCGCACGCTGCCCGCCCCGCTCCCCGTGCGCGAGCCGGGAGCCGATGGCAGCCTGGAACCATGACCGAACCAGCAGAGGACACCCCCGCGACCAGCCCGGATCTCCAGTGGCCTGGCGAGGGGGACACCGACCAGCTCTCCAAGGAGGACACGCTTGAGGAGCGGGGGGTCGACGACCTCATCGAGGAGGGGTACTCCCCGCCGGAGCGGGACCCCCTGCGCGGCCAGAACCTCACCGAGCGCGAGCTCATCGAGGGCCACACGCTCGACGAGCGGCTCGAGGCGGAGGAGCCGGAGGTCTGGGACGCTCCCGTGGCGGCCGACCCGTCCCGTGAGCCGGACCGCGCCGGACGCCTCGAGGCGGTGCCCGACGAGGCCGCCGGAGCCGGCGGTACGCGGGAGCAGGACATGATGGCGCGCGACGTCGGGGTCGCCGGGGGAGCGGCCAGCGCCGAGGAGGCAGCGGTGCGCGTGCGCGACGAGAACGACCCCATCGGGCTCACCGACGAAGGGGGTACCCCGGGCTGACCGGTGGCGCGTCTCACTCGACCCGGATCACGGGCCCTTTGACCAGGCCCGGACCGCGGCGGTACCCTTGGATGTCGTTGTGCATCCCTTTGCGCTCCCCGGTGCTCCCACTCGCCGGCGCCTGCGCGGATGCGCGCAGCGAGCATCACCAGACCATGGGCGGCAGTGCGCCTCGCGCACAGTGTCCGCCCTCGATGAGAGAAACGAAGGCTACGCCCGTGCGCACGTACACACCGAAGCCCGGCGACGTCGAGAAGAACTGGTACGTCATCGACGCTACCGACGTCGTCCTCGGCCGACTGGCGACCCACGTCGCCACCCTGCTCCGTGGGAAGCACAAGCCGAGCTTCGCTCCGCACGTCGACAACGGTGACTTCGTCATCGTCGTCAACGCGGAGAAGGTCGCCCTCACCGGCAGCAAGCTCGAAGACAAGCTCGCCTACCGCCACTCGGGCTACCCGGGCGGCCTCAAGGCGACCACCTACGCACAGCTGCTGGAGCGCTTCCCCGAGCGCGTCATCGAGAAGGCCGTGCGCGGGATGGTGCCCAAGACGACCCTCGGTCGTGACCAGCTCAAGAAGCTCAAGGTGTACGCCGGCCCTGAGCACCCCCACGCCGCGCAGCAGCCGCAGGCCTTCGAGATCACCCAGGTTGCCCAGTAGTCCGTCAGGACCGGGCAGCCTCTCACCAGGACACGAGGAGAACTGTGGCTGAGACCACTCCTGAGATCGAGCTGGACGACGAGAACGTCCCCAGCAGCTACACCACCGAGACCGAGGCGCCCGCCCAGGGCGCCGGTCAGAGCCTCACCGCTCCGGGCCAGGCGCTCGGTCGCCGCAAGGAAGCGGTCGCGCGCGTCCGACTCGTCCCCGGGACGGGCAACTGGACCATCAACGGCCGCACGCTCGAGGACTACTTCCCCAACAAGCTGCACCAGCAGCTCGTGAAGTCCCCGTTCACGCTCCTCGACATCGAGGGCCGCTTCGACGTCATCGCCCGGATCCACGGCGGCGGCATCTCCGGTCAGGCCGGCGCGCTGCGCCTCGGCGTGGCCCGCGCCCTCAACGAGATCGACGCGGAGTCCAACCGCCCGACGCTGAAGAAGGCCGGGTTCCTCACTCGCGACGCCCGCGCCGTCGAGCGCAAGAAGGCCGGCCTCAAGAAGGCCCGTAAGGCCCCGCAGTACTCCAAGCGCTGACCTGCGCCATGGACGACGGTCCCGTGCCGGCTCCGCCGGCCCGGGACCGTCGTCGTATCTCGACACCGACCTGAGACGTGAAGGACTGCTGATGCCTCGACTCTTCGGCACCGACGGCGTGCGAGGGCTCGCCAACCGGGACATCTCCGCCGAGCTGGCGCTCGGGCTGGGCGCCGCCGCCGCGCGGGTGCTCACCGCCAGCACGGAGGGTTCGGGCCGCCGGCCACGTGCCGTCATCGGCCGTGACACCCGCATCTCCGGTGACTTCCTCTCCGCCGCGATCGCCGCCGGGCTCACGAGCGCGGGCGTCGACGTCGTCCAGGTCGGCGTGCTGCCGACGCCCGGTGTCGCACACCTCACGGCGACGACGGACGTCGACCTCGGCGTCGTCATCTCCGCCTCCCACAACCCCATGCCCGACAACGGCATCAAGTTCTTCGCGCGAGGTGGCTTCAAGCTCGAGGACGCCATCGAGGACGCCATCGAGGAGAGCCTGGGCACCGACTGGGCGCGCCCGACGGGTGACGGCGTGGGTCGCATCGAGGAGGACGCGCGCTCCGCGGACCGCACGTACATCGACCACCTCGTCGCCGCCACCGGGCGACCGCTCGAGGGCCTGCGCATCGCCATCGACTGCGCCAACGGTGCCGCCAGCGACATCGCCCCGCTCGCCCTGCGGGAGGCCGGTGCCGACGTCGTCGTCATCAACGCCTCGCCCGACGGCCGCAACATCAACGACGACTGCGGCTCGACCCACCCCGAGCAGCTCCAGGCCGTCACCGTCGCCTCCGGCGCGGCGATGGGCGTGGCCTTCGACGGCGACGCCGACCGCTGCATCGCCGTGGACCACGCCGGCACCATCGTCGACGGTGACCAGATCATGGGGGTGCTCGCCACCGCGCTCAAGGAGCGCGGGCAGCTCGCCGAGGACACCCTGGTCGTCACCGTCATGAGCAACCTCGGCCTGCTCCTCGCCATGCGGGAGGCGGGCATCCGCACCGTGCAGACGGGGGTCGGGGACCGCTACGTGCTCGAGGCCATGCGCGCGGGCGGCTTCAACCTCGGCGGTGAGCAGTCCGGCCACGTCATCGCCAGCGACCACGCCACGACAGGCGACGGCCTGCTCACCGCGCTCCTCCTGGCGGCGCGGGTCGTGGAGAGCGGCCGCCCGCTCGCCGACCTCGCCTCGATCGTCACCCGACTGCCGCAGACCCTCCTCAACGTCGGTGGCGTCGACAAGGCGCGCGCAGGGCAGGACGCCGTCCTCCAGGAGGCCGTCGCCGCCGCCGAGACGCGCCTCGGGGACACCGGCCGCGTCCTGCTCCGCCCCTCGGGCACCGAGTCGCTCGTCCGGGTCATGGTCGAGGCCGCGACCCAGGAGGAGGCCGACCTCGTCGCCGGCGAGCTGGCAGAGGTCGTGCGTGCGCGCCTGTCCCTCGGCTGACCACCGACCGGACCGACGACTCCTCCCCGGTGACATCCGGGGCCCGGCGGGATTCAATGGTGAGGTGAGCCCGGTGAGAACCTCGTGAGCGAGGCGATGATGGGGATCGAGGCCTGGGTCCTCGGCATGGCCGACTCCCCGTGGCTCCTGGTCGCCGTCCTCACGCTCGCCATGATCGACGGGTTCTTCCCGCCGGTCCCCAGCGAGTCGATCGTCATCGCCGTCGCCGTGCTCGCGATGACCGGGGAGGGGCCCAACCTGTGGCTGCTCATCCTCGTCGCCGCGACGGGCGCGTTCGCCGGGGACCTCATCGCGTACACGATCGGCACGAAGGTGCCCATCGACCGGTTGCGGATCTTCCAGGGAAGACGCGGGCAGGCCAGCCTGGGGTGGGCCAGGCGCGCCCTCGTCCACCGGGGCACCGTCCTCATCCTCTCCGCGCGCTTCATCCCGATCGGCCGTGTGGCGGTGAACATGACCGCGGGCGCCGTGCGCTTCCCGCGCCCCCGCTTCGTCCTCGTCGCCGGGATCGCGGCCATCCTCTGGGGCGGGTACGCGACGTTGCTCGGCATGGGCGCCGGCGTCTTCCTCCACGACCACCCGCTCGTCGCCGTCGGCGTCGGTGTGGCCGGTGGCGTGCTCCTCGGGTTCGGGGTCGACGCGCTGCTGCGGTGGGTCCATCGGCGCCTGGGCAGCAAGCTGCCCGAGAGCCTGGGGGCCCTGGACCCCGACTACGTGCCGCCCGCGGACCCACCCGCGCCGGGGCGCGGCAGCGACGAGCGCACGAGCACCTCCGGCTAGATCTTGCGCAGGCGCATCCGGCGCATCCGGTGGTCGCCCGCCTTGGTGAGGACGAGGGAGGCCCGGCTGCGGGTCGGGAGGATGTTCTCCTCGAGGTTCGGCTCGTTGATCGTGCTCCAGATGCGGGTCGCCGTGGCGGTCGCCTCCTCGTCGCTGAGGTCCGCGTAGCGGCGGAAGTAGGACCGTGGGTCGGCGAACGCGGTGCGGCGCAGCGAGAGGAACCGGTCGACGTACCAGCGGCGCACGTCGTCGGTGCGGGCGTCGACGTAGATCGAGAAGTCGAAGAAGTCGCTCACCGCGAGGCTCGGGGAGCCGTCCGACGTCGTGCGCGCCGGCTGGAGGACGTTGAGGCCCTCGACGATGAGGACGTCCGGGCGGCGCACGGTGATCTGCTTGCCGGGGACGATGTCGTAGGTGAGGTGGTCGTACACCGGGGCGCTCACCTCCGGCACCCCGGACTTCACCGCGCTGAGGAAGCGCAGCAGCGCGCGCTGGTCGTAGGACTCCGGGAAGCCCTTGCGCGTCATGAGCCCGCGCCGCTCGAGCTCGGCGTTGGGGTGGAGGAAGCCGTCGGTGGTGACGAGCTCCACCCGGGGCGTGCCGGACCAGCGGCGCAGCATCTCGCGCAGGAGGCGCGAGGCCGTCGACTTCCCGACGGCCACCGAGCCGGCCACCCCGATGACGAACGGCGTGCGGCCCATCCGCTCCCCGAGGAACGTCGACGTCACCGACCCGAGCCGGCGCGAGGAGGCGACGTACAGCGACAGCAGCCTCGACAGCGGCCGGTAGACCGTGTCGACCTCCTCGAGGTCGATGGGGTCGCCCAGGCCGCGGAGGCGGTCGATGTCGCCGGCCGTGAGCGGCTGCGGGGTCGACGCCGACAGCCTGCTCCACGCCCTGCGGTCGAGCTCCAGGAAGGGGGACAGCGACGTGGGGGCTGCCGGGAGCGCGGGCTGGGTCACGGCACACAGTGTCCCCTACCGCGAGGTGTGCCGCGCCCGGCCGCCGCCCGAGACGATAGCCTGGGCGACATGTGCGGAATCGTGGGTGCCGTGTCCGTGGCGAGCGCAGGCACCCCGCCTGCCGAGGTCGTGCTCGACGGGCTGGCCCGTCTGGAGTACCGGGGCTACGACTCCGCGGGGATCGCCGCCGTCACCGACGGCGGGCTCGCGGTGCGCAAGAAGGCAGGCAAGCTCCAGAACCTGCTCGACGAGCTCGAGCGCTACCCGCTGCCGCCCTCCAGGGCCGCGATCGGGCACACCCGGTGGGCCACCCACGGCGGCCCCACCGACGAGAACGCCCACCCGCACCTGTCCGGGGACGGCAACCTCGCCGTCGTCCACAACGGGATCATCGAGAACTACGCCGCGCTGCGCCGCGAGCTCGAGGCCGACGGCGCGCTCTTCCTCTCCCAGACCGACACCGAGGTCGTCGCCCACCTCCTGGGGCGCGCCTACGCCGGTGACCTCACCGCCGCGATGCTCGCCGTGACCGCGCGGCTGGAGGGTGCCTTCACGCTCGTCGCCGTCCACGCCGACCACCCGGGCACGATCGTCGCGGCCCGCCGCAACTCCCCGCTCGTCATCGGGCTGGGCGAGGGCGCGAACTACCTCGGCTCCGACGTCGCCGCGTTCGTCTCCCAGACCAAGCGGGCGCTGGAGGTCGACCAGGACCAGGTCGTCACCCTCACCGGCGACTCCGTCACCGTCGTGGACGCCGCCGGCCAGGAGGTCGAGCCGCGGGCGTTCACCGTCGAGTGGGACGCCGCCGCGGCCGTCAAGGGCGGCTTCGACTCCTTCATGGACAAGGAGATCCACGACCAGCCCCAGGCCGTGGCCGACACCCTGCTCGGGCGCACCGACGAGCTCGGCCGTCTCAAGCTCGACGAGCTGCGCATCGACGAGACGATCCTGCGCAGCATCGACAAGATCATCGTCGTCGCCTGCGGCACCGCCGCCTACGCCGGGTTCGTCGCGAAGTACGCCATCGAGCACTGGTGCCGCATCCCGGTCGAGGTCGAGCTCGCCCACGAGTTCCGCTACCGCGACCCCGTCGTCAACGAGAAGACGCTCGTCGTCGCGGTCTCCCAGTCCGGGGAGACGATGGACACGATCATGGCCGTGCGGCACGCGCGCGAGCAGGGCTCCAAGGTGCTCGCCGTCGTCAACACCTACGGCTCGACGATCGCGCGGGAGTCCGACGCCGTCCTGTACACCCACGCCGGGCCGGAGGTCGCCGTCGCCTCGACGAAGGCCTTCATCGCCCAGATCACCGCGACCTACCTCCTGGGCCTCTACCTCGCCCAGCTGCGCGGCAACAAGTACATCGACGAGGTCGCCGACTACCTCGCCGAGCTCGGGCGCATCCCCGCCCGCATCGAGGAGGTCCTCTCCCGCCAGGACGAGGTCCGCGAGGTCGCCCGCGCGATGCGCGACACGACGTCGGTGCTCTTCCTCGGGCGGCACGTGGGCTACCCGGTGGCGCTCGAGGGTGCGCTCAAGCTCAAGGAGCTCGCCTACATCCACGCCGAGGGCTTCGCCGCCGGGGAGCTCAAGCACGGGCCGATCGCGCTGGTCGAGGAGGGACAGCCGGTCTTCGTCGTCGTCCCCACGCCGCGCCGGCCCACCCTGCACGCCAAGGTCATCTCCAACATCCAGGAGGTGCGGGCGCGCGGTGCGCGCACCCTCGTCATCGCCGAGGACGGCGACGACGCCGTCGAGCCGTACGCCGACGTCGTCTTCCGCTACCCGGCCACGCCGACGCTCATGACGCCGCTCGTGTCCGTCGTGCCGTTGCAGATCTTCGCCTCCGAGCTCGCCCGGGCGAAGGGCTACGACGTCGACCAGCCGCGCAACCTCGCGAAGTCCGTGACCGTGGAGTGAGCCGGTGATCGTCGGGGTGGGGATCGACGTCGTCGACGTCGAACGGTTCATGGCGACCCTCGAGCGCACGCCCCGGCTGCGGGACAGGCTCTTCACCACCGAGGAGCGCGGCCTGCCGTCGGCCTCGCTCGCGGCGCGCTTCGCCGCGAAGGAGGCCATCGCCAAGGCGCTCGGGGCACCGGGCGGCATGTCGTGGCAGGACTGCACCGTCGAGCGGGTGCCGGGCGGGGCGCCGGTCGTCCACGTGCGCGCCTCCGTCGCGCAGCGGGCCGCCGAGCTCGGCGTGCGCACCTGGCACCTGTCCATCTCCCACGACGCCGGGATCGCCTCGGCCATGGTCGTCGCCGAGGGCTGATGATCCGCGCACACGAGGCACAGGCGATCCGGGAGGCGGAGGCCCCCCTGCTCGCCGCCACCCCGGCCGACGCGCTCATGACCCACGCCGCCTTCGCCGTCGCGACGGCCGTGCTCGAGGAGCTCGACCGGCTCGGGGCGCGCCGCAGCGGCACGACGGTGCTCCTGCTCGTCGGCGGTGGCAACAACGGCGGGGACGCCCTGTACGCCGGCGCCTACCTCGCCCGCCGCGGGCTGCAGGTGGCCGCCGCGCTGTGCACCGACCGCCCCCACGAGCGCGGCCTGGCCGCGGCGCGCCGGGCCGGGGTCCGCACCCACGACGTCCTCGACGCCGCCGGCCGGCCACGCGAGGAGCTCCTCACCGTCCTCGCCGACCGCGCCGGGGTGTGGCTCGACGGGCTCACCGGCATCGGCGCGCGCGGCGCCCTGCGCGAGCCGCTCGCCGGGATCGTCACGGCGCTCGCCGACCGGCGGGCCGCGATGCCCGACGAGCCGACCGTCGTCGCCGTCGACGTCCCCTCGGGCATCGGGGTCGACGACGGCACGGTGGCCGGGCCGGTCCTGCGCGCGGACGTCACGGTGACGATGGGCGCGGCCAAGCCGGGCCTGCTCGCCCGCCCGGCCGAGGCGCTCGCCGGACGGCTCGTCGTCGTCGACATCGGGCTCGGGCTGGGGGAGGCGGCCCTCGCCCGCCTCGGCCCCGCCGACGTCGCCGACCTGCTCCGCCCGCCCCTGCCCACCGACCACAAATACACCCGCGGTGTCCTCGGCCTCGTCGCCGGGTCGACGACCTACCCCGGCGCCGCCGTCCTCGCCGCCGCCGGCGCGATGCGCACCGGCGTGGGCATGGTGCGCTACCTCGGCCCGGAGGGCCCCACCCGCCTCGTCCACGAACGCTTCCCCGAGGTCGTCGCCGGCAGCGGCCGGGTCCAGGCCTGGGCCGCAGGCAGCGGCGTCGACCCGGCCGACGAAGGACGCGCCGAGGACGTCCGCGACGCCCTGCGCCGGGCGCTCGCCGACGGCCTGCCCGCCGTCCTCGACGCCGGGGCGCTGGCCCTGGCCCCCGAGCGGCTGCCCGCGACCGTCGTCCTCACCCCGCACGCCGGGGAGCTCGCCCAGCTCCTCACCGAGCGCGGGGAGAGGACGAGCCGCGCCGACGTCGAGGCCGCTCCGCTGCCCGCCGCCCGCCGCGCCGCCGCGCTCACCGGCGCCACCGTCCTGCTCAAGGGGGCGACGACGGTCGTCGCCGCCCCGGGCGGCACCACCCTCACCCAGGCCGACGGCGGCCCGTGGCTGGCCACCGCCGGCACCGGCGACGTGCTCGCCGGTGTGCTCGGGGCGCTGCTCGCCCAGCGCGCGGAGGACCTCGCCGGCGGGGGAGACCCGGACGGCGCCCTCACCGCCGAGCTCGCCGCGGCCGCGGCCCTCCTCCACGGCCGGGCCGGGACGCGTGCGTCCGCCGGTGGCCCGGTCACCGCCCTCACGGTGGCCGACGCCCTCCCCGGCGTCGTCGCCGACGTCCTGGCCTCACCCTGAGGGCCGGGCACAGGTGGGAGACTCGGGGACTGTGAGCTACTACCCGGCCCGGGCGGTCGTCGACCACGCCGCCATCCGCGCGAACGTCGAGCGGCTGCGCGCCGTCGCCGGCCGTGCGGAGGTCATGGCCGTGGTCAAGGCCGACGCCTACGGGCACGGCCTCCTCCCGGTCGCGCGCACCGCGCTGGCCGCCGGGGCGACCTGGCTCGGCGTCGCCCAGCTCGGGGAGGCGCTCGGCCTGCGCGCCGCGGGCGTCACCGAGCCGCTCCTCACGTGGATCTACGCGCCGGGTGCGCCCCTGACCGACGCGGTCGCCGCCGGGATCGACGTCTCGGCCGCCGCGCCGTGGGCGCTGGAGGAGCTCGCCGCGGCCGCCGTGCGCGCCGGCCGGCCCGCCCGCGTCCACCTCAAGGCCGACACCGGGATGGGCCGCGGCGGCGCCCGGCCCGAGGCGTGGGACGGGCTCGTCGACCACGCCGCCCGGCTCGCCGCGGAGGGCACGCTCGACGTCGTCGGGGTGTGGTCCCACCTCGCCCGGGGCGACGAGCCGGAGGCCTCCACCACCGCCGAGCAGGTCGCGGCCTTCCGCGCGGCGCTCGCCGTCGTCTCCCGCGCCGGCCTGCACCCCGCCGTGCGCCACCTCGCGGCGTCCTCCGGGACGCTGTTCCACCCCGAGACCCACTTCGACCTGGTCCGGCCCGGCATCGCCCTCTACGGCCTGTCGCCGGCGCCCGACGTCGCGAGCCCCGTCGACCTCGGCCTGCGCGCGGCGATGCGCCTGGAGGCCGACGTCATCCTCACCAAGGACGTCCCCGCCGGCACGCGCGTCGGCTACGGCCACACCTACGCCACCCCGGAGGCCGGGCGGCTCGCCCTCCTCCCGCTCGGCTACGGCGACGGCATCCCCCGCCACGCCGGCAGCACCGGGCCGGTCCAGCTCGCCGGGCGCAGGGCGCGCATCGCCGGCCGGGTGAGCATGGACCAGATCGTCGTCGACCTCGGCCCCGGCGCCGACGTCGCCCCCGGTGACGTCGCCGTCCTCTTCGGCGACGCCCGCGACGGCGTCCCCACGGCCGAGGACTGGGCGGCGGCGGCCGGCACCATCGGCTACGAGATCGTCACCCGCCTCGGCACCCGCGTCCCCCGTACCCACGTCTCGCAGGAGGTCACCCCGTGAGCACCACCTGGCAGCTGCCCGACCCCGAGGCCACCCGCGAGCTGGGCCGCCGGCTCGCCGGCGTGCTCCGGGCCGGGGACCTCGTCGTCCTCACCGGCGACCTCGGCGCCGGGAAGACGACCCTCACCCAGGGCATCGGCACCGGGCTCGGGGTGCGCGGCCAGGTCGCCTCCCCGACGTTCATCATCGCCCGCTCCCACCCGAGCCTCGGGCAGGGCCCCGACCTCGTCCACGTCGACGCCTACCGCCTCGGGTCCCTCGCCGAGGTCGACGCGCTCGACCTCGACAGCTCCCTGGAGGACTCGGTCACCGTCGTCGAGTGGGGCGAGGGGATGGTCGAGGACCTCACCGAGGACCGGCTCGAGATCAGCGTCGCGCGTCCCCGCGGCGGCCTGGCCGGGCAGGACGAGGTCGCCGACGCGGGCACCCGCACGGTCACCGTCCGCGCCGTCGGGCCGCGCTGGGAGGGTGTGGACCTCGCCTCCGCCGTCGGGCGGGCGGACGCCTGGGACCGGCCGTGACCCACCGGCTGCTCAGGGCGGTGCTCACCGCGCTGCTCGTCGCCGTCCCCACCGCCGCCCTCGCAACGACCGAGGACCCCGGCGCTCCCGCCGTCGTCGTCACGACCGCGCCCGAGGACGTCGTCGCCTGGTTCGCCGAGCAGGGGCCCCGCGCCCTCACCGCGGCGGACCTCGACGCGCCCGACCAGCTCACCGTCGGCACCCCGCGGCCCGTCGCGAGGTGGACCGAGGCCTTCCTCACGGGGCAGCACGCCGACCAGGTGGCCGAGCAGACCGCGGAGTGGGTCGCCCCGGTGCTGCGCCAGGTCGAGGACGTGGCCGAGGCCGTCGCCGTCGTCCACGCCGCCGAGGACGGCGGGCTCGAGCTCGTCGCCGTCGTGGCGGACACGCTGCTCGCCGAGACGGTCGCCGGGGCCCCCGAGGATGCCGTCCTCGTCGCGGACGACACCGTCGAGGGCTGGTTCGGGCTCCTCGACGGGGAGGTCCGCGCGGTGTCCGAGGGCGCCCGCGGCGTGCTCCAGGGCTCGCTGCCCCCCGAGGTCTTCCAGACCTTCCTCGCCGGTTGGCACGGGGAGTCCGGCACGGCCCCGCCCCGGGCGGCGGAGCAGGAGGACGCCGCCGCGCTCTCCCCGCTCGTGCCGGTCGCGATCATCGTCGTGGGCGCGGTCGTCGCCTGGCTGCTCGTGCGCCACTACCGGCGCGCGGACTCCCGGATCGCGGCCGACGTCCGCGCCGGGCTGGAGCCGCCCCCGCCGGGGGAGGACACCGCCACCGAGGACCCGGCGCAGCGGTAGCCGCGTGCCCGCCGTGCCCCGCGCGGACTACCCTGGGCGCGTGCGAACCCTGTGCATCGACACCTCCGCCGGCAGCGCCGTCGCCCTCCACGACACCGAGGCCGGCGTCCTGGCCCGGGCGCGCAGCGCCGACCACCGCGGACACGCCGAGCGGCTGTCCGCCCTCGTCGTCGAGGTGCTCGAGGCGGCAGGACTCACGACGGCGGACGTCGACCGGGTCGCGGTCGGCACGGGACCGGCGCCGTTCACCGGGCTGCGCGTGGGCATCGTCACCGCGCTCGCCCTCGGGCGGGCGCGCGGGATCCCCGTCCACGGCGTGAGCAGCCTCGACGTCCTCGCGCGCCAGGTCCTCGACCTCGAGCCGGACGCCACCGTCGTCGTCCTCGGTGACGCGCGGCGCAAGGAGGTGTACTCCGCGCGCTACCGCGCGCTCGGGGCGGACGACGTCGAGCTGCTCGACGGCCCTCGCGTCGGTCCGGCGGCGGACGTCGCCGGTGACGCGCTGGGCGCGGCCGTCGACCAGCCGCCCGTCGTCGTCGCCGGGGCGGGCGCGGTGCTCTACGCGGACGTCGTGCCCCCGACGCCGGGGACCCCCGACGAGGTCGACCCGGGCGTGCTCGGGCGGATCGTGGCGGCACGCCTGGCGCGCGCCGACGCCGGTGAGGACGTCGCGCTCGGCACCGAGCCGCTCTACCTGCGCCGCCCGGACGTGTCCCCGGCGGGAGCCCGCAAGCGGGCCTCGTGACCCTCCGGCCGCTGCGCGAGGGCGACCTCGACCGGGTGATGGAGCTCGAGGCCGAGCTCTTCGGTCGTGGCGCCTGGTCCCGCGAGGTCTACCTCGGCGAGCTCGCCCTGGCCGGCCGGTACTACGTCGCGGCCGAGGAGGACGGCGTGCTCGTCGGCTACGCGGGGATCGCGCTGGCGGAGGACTCCGAGGTCATGACCGTCGGGGTCGCTCCCGCGAGCCGCGGCAGGGGCGTGGGGGCGGCACTGCTCGCCGACCTGCTCGAGCGGGCCCGTGCCGCCCGCGCCCGCCACGTGTTCCTCGAGGTGCGGGCCGGCAACGACGCCGCCCAGCGGCTCTACCGCCGGGCGGGGTTCGAGGAGATCGGCACCCGGCCGCGCTACTACGGCGACGAGGACGCCGTCGTCATGCGGCTGCGGCTGCGTGGTGGCCTGGGGGACCTCACCGCCGGCTGACGGGCGCGGCCCCGGGACACTGCCCGGGGCCGGCCGCGGTCACAGGACGACGGCGGCCGTCTCGAAGTCGAGGCGCCCGGCGCGCGGACGAACGGCCCCGTCCTCCTCGCTCGCGGCGTGCCCGACGTTGAGCACCGCGAGGGTGCGCCAGCCCGACTCGGCGAAGAGCTCGGCGTCCACGCCAGCGGCGTCCAGGCCGGTCATCGGGCCGACGGCGAGACCGGCCGCGCGCAGCCCGAGGATGAGGTAGCCGAGCTGGATGAGGGCGTTCGTGCGGGCGAAGCCGTCGCGGAACTCGGGGTCGCCGTCCATCTTCTCCCGGGCCCCGGGGCGGTGCGGCGCGAGGACGTCGAAGTGCTCGTGGAACGCCGGGTCGTAGGCGACGACGATGCTCAGCGGCGCGACGAGGGTCTTGTCCTGGTTGCCCTTGGCCAGGTGCGCGACGAGACGCTCACGGCCCTCGCCCCGCTCGACCAGCGCCAGGCGCAGCGGCTGGCAGTTCATCGCCGTCGGCGCCCAGCGCACCGCCTCGTAGACCTCACGCACAGTCGCGACGTCGACCGGCTCGTCGGTGAAGAGGTTGGTCGTGTGCGCGTCCTGGAAGATCCGCGGGTCGAGGGAGACAGAGGGGTGCTGGAGAACGTCGGTCGTCATGTCGGTGGCAACGACGCCGGCCGCGCGCCCCATCCCGCGGTGCCGGTGATGTCGGCCACACGTGTCCCGCCACGGTGGCGCACTACCCTGTGGGGGTGAGCGAACCACTGGTCCTCGGGATCGAGACGAGCTGCGACGAGACCGGCTTCGCGCTGGTCCGCGGCCGCGAGCTGCTCGCCGACGTCACCGCCTCCTCGATGGACGAGCACGCACGCTTCGGGGGCATCGTGCCCGAGGTCGCGAGCCGGGCCCACCTCGAGGCCTTCGTCCCCACGCTCGACGCCGCGCTCGACGCCGCCGGGTGCCGCCTGGAGGACGTCGACGCCGTCGCCGTGACGGCCGGCCCAGGACTCGTCGGCTCGCTCACCGTCGGCGTCGCCGCCGCGAAGTCCCTCGCCCTCGCCCTGGACCGCCCGCTCTACGGCGTCAACCACGTCATCGGGCACATCGCCGTGGACGAGCTCGTCCACGGTCCGTT
>NZ_VDFS01000010.1:0-6780 GCF_006151955.1 Georgenia sp. 311
CCTGGGCGCGCGCCCACTCCAGGGTGGTGAGGACGTCGTCGACGTCGACGGACGCCGAGGGCTTGGTCGTCACCGTCGTCGTGCGCAGGGTGGCGAGCTCGCCGAGGTGGGGGACGACGCGGACGAGCGCGTCGGCGTCGAGGCGGGGCTCGGCGGCGGCACCGGGCGTGGGTGCGACCATCCCGATGGTCCCGCCCATGGCCGCGACGGCGAGGGTCGGCTGCTCCATGCGCCAAGCATCCCACCGTCGCCGACCCCCGCCCGCACACGGCCCTCGACGTGCCCGTCACAGTGCCCCGCGATACACAAGGACCCATGCCCCTCTACGGATTCCATGCCTCCCACGAGCAGATCGCTCCCTCCCGGCTCCTGCGCGACGTGCAGCAGGCCGAGCGTGCCGGCTTCGACATGGCCATGTGCTCCGACCACTTCGCCCCGTGGTCGACGCGCCAGGGACACTCCGGCTTCGCGTGGTCGTGGCTCGGTGCGGCGCTCGCCACGACGAACCTGCGGCTCGGCACGGTCAACGCCCCCGGCCAGCGCTACCACCCCGCGATCATCGCCCAGGCGTCCGCGACGCTCGCCGAGATGTTCCCCGGCCGCTTCTGGGTGGCGCTGGGGACCGGGCAGAACATGAACGAGCACATCACCGGGGACAAGTGGATCGGCAAGGACCTGCGCCAGGAGCGCCTCGAGGAGTGCGTGGAGGTCATCCGCCGCCTCCACGCCGGGGAGGACCTCACCTACCGCGGCGCGCACGTGACCACCGAGCGCGCCCGGATCTACTCCCTGCCCCAGACCCCGCCCCCGCTCATCGGCCCCGCCCTCTCCCCCGCCACCGCGGCGCGCGCGGCGACGTGGGCCGACGGCCTCGTGACGATCAACAGCGACGTCGAGTCGGTGCGCGAGATCGTCGCCGCCTACCGCGACAACGGCGGGACGGGCACGCTGGCGCTCCAGGTCCACGTGTCGATCGCCCCGACGCTCGCCGAGGCCCGGGACATCGCCCGCGACCAGTGGCGCAACCACCCGTTCCCCGAGCCGATCGGCCACGACACCGCCACCCCCGAGGACTTCGACGCCATCGGCCAGTTCGTGCCCGACGAGGAGGTGGCCCGCTCGGTCGTCGTCACCGACTCCGTCGCCGAGCTCGTGGAGCAGCTGCGCGAGTACGAGGAGCTCGGCTTCGACGAGGTGTACCTCCACCACGTCTCACAGGACCAGGCCCCGTTCCTCGCGCTCGCCGAGCACGAGCTGCTCCCGGCGCTCCGCTCCTGACCGGTCCCTGCCGCGGGTCAGGACCGCGCGCCGTCCTCCTTCCCGGGGTCCGGCTCCCGGCGCCGGGCGAGCCAGCCACCGCCGTACAGCGCCCACAGGACCAGGAGCGGCTGGAAGAACAGCCGGACCAAGCGCTTGCGGTCGGTGTCGAGGCCGAAGGCGTCGGTCCCCTCGAGCCACTGCGCGACGTTGCCCGGGAAGATGACGACGTAGAACACCGCCAGCAGGGCGCCGATGACGCGCTTGTGGCGGGGAAGGGCGAGGAACGAGGCGCCGAGGGCGATCTCGGCGACCCCGGAGACGACCACGGTGAGGTCCGCGTCCACCGGGAACCAGTCGGGCACCTGGGCCTGGAACTCCTCGCGCTGGCTCGTGAGGTGGCCCACCCCCGCGCCGACCATGGCGAGTCCGAGGGCCAGGCGGGCGGCGGTGCGCAGTGTCGACATCCGCCGAGTGTAGGAACGCCCGAGGCCGTGCGCGCGGGAAGGCCCCGACGAGTTCCGGTCCCGCGGCAGGTCGGTAGGGCATGGCAACCTTCGTCCTCGTCCCCGGTGCCGGCGGGTCGGCCTGGTACTGGCACCTCGTCGAGCGCGAGCTGCGCGCCCGTGGCCACACGACCGTCGCCGTCGACCTTCCCGCCGACGACGACACCGCCGGGCTGGACGCCTACGCGGCGGCCGTCGTCGCCGCGGTGCCGGACGGCAGCGAGGACCTCGTCGTCGTCGCCCAGTCGATGGGAGGGCTGACCGCCCCGCTCGCGGCCGACCGGCTGGCGGTGCGGCTCGTGGTCCTCGTCAACGCGATGATCCCGCGGCCCGGCGAGACCGGCGGTGAGTGGTGGGAGGTGAGCGGCCAGGGAGAGGCGATGGAGGCGTACGCGCACAGCCTCGGCCTCACCCCCGAGGACCTCTCCGACCCGGTGGTGCTCTACGGCCACGACGTGCCCCCGGACCTTTTCGCCGAGTCCGGACGGCGGACGCGCGACCAGTCCGGGCGCCCCTTCGCCGACCCGTGGCCCCTCGCGGCGTGGCCCGACGTCCCCACCCGGGTCGTCACCGGCAGCCGTGACCGCCTCTTCCCGCGAGACTTCCAGCACCGCCTCGCCCGCGAGCGCCTCGGCGTCGTGCCCGACGACGTCGAGGGCGGGCACGCGGTGGCGCTCAGCCGGCCCGCCGAGCTGGCCGCACTGCTCGACCGGTACGCCCACGAGGCGCCACGGGCGGCCTCGACCCCTTGATAGGTGACCTATCGGTCACCTATTCTCGTCGGTGTGGACGACGACCTCGTGTTCAGGGCGCTGGCGGACCCGGTCCGCCGCCTGCTCATGGACGCGTTGTTCGAGCGGGACGGGCGATCGCTCGGCGAGCTCGAGGACGTCGTCGCCGGCCACGTCGAGATGACGCGCTTCGGGGTGTCCAAGCACCTGCGCCTCCTCGAGGCTGCCGGGCTGGTGAGCACCCGCAAGGTCGGCCGGGTCAAGGAGCACTACCTCAACCCTGTCCCGATCCAGCAGATCCACCGCCGGTGGATCGGCAAGTACACCGACAGAGCGCGTACTGCGGACGCCCTGATCGAGCTCAAGGAACGACTCGAGGACACGACCCCGGACCAGGAGTGAGCGACATGGCTACCAGCGTCATCCACAGCATCTACATCAAGGCACCGGCCCAGCGGATCTGGGACGCCATCACCACCTCGGAGGACACGAAGCGGTGGGGCTACGGCGGGGCGGTCGAGATCGACCAGCGACCCGGCGGCGCCTACCGCAACCTCACGACCCCCGAGATGCGCGAGATGGGCATGGGCGACACCGCGATCGAGGGCGAGGTGCTCGAGATCGACCCGCCGCGCCGCCTCGTCCTCGCCTGGCGCCCGACGTGGCACCCGGAGATGCCGAGCACGACCCTCACCTGGGAGCTCACCGAGTTCCCCGGCGGTCAGACCAAGGTCACGCTCACCCACGACGTCAGCGCAGCGCCCGAGCTCTTCGAGGAGGTCGACGGCGGTGGGGACCCGCAGGGCGGTGGCGGCGGCTGGCCGTGGTCGCTCTCCGGCCTCAAGACCCTCGTCGAGACCGGGAGCCCGATGGACGACTGAGCCCCTCTGGCAGCGCCCGCCACTGTGCGCACCGCTCCCGCCACTGTGCGCCCCGCGCAGCCACCGTGCCGCTCCACCGGGCGCACGGCGGCAAGCAGGGGCGCACGGTGAGCGGAGGAGGCGCACGGTTGCACGAGCGTGCAGGCGGGCGTACCCGGGCGTCAGGCGGGCGGTGCGGCAGTGAGCGCGGCGAGCGCGCCATGACCGGCCACACCGGTGACCCGCCAGCCGCCCCGCTCCAGCGTGCGCCCGGCGCGCGGCAGGACCCTCGGTCCCGGCGCGGGGGTGTGGAAGACGAGATGGAGCACTCCCCCGGGCCGCAACACCCGGCGCAGTGCCGCGAGCTCGCTGACCGCGGCCGAGGTCCAGAAGAGGTTGACGTCCACCGCGAGCGCCGCGTCCACGCTCGCGTCGGGCACGTCGAGGTCGGCGAGCGCGCACTGCCGCAGCTCCACCCGTCCGGAGCCGACGACCTCCCCGAGGCGCGCCGTCGCGCGCGCGATCGCCGTCGCGGACCGGTCGATCCCCACGAAGCGCGCGCGGGGCAGGCGGCCGGCGAGCCGCGCCATCGTCGCGCCCGGCCCGCAGCCGACCTCGAGCACCGCCGCCGGCTCGCGAGCCGCGACGAGGCCCACGGCCAGCTCGTGACGGTCCTCCACGTCCCCTCCTCACCCGGCGCCCAGATCATCGTGCCCCGCACCACCGGATGCCGCGAGGCCTGGCTCCCGGTAGACATGGCGCGACCTTGCCGCCCACCCTCCAGGGGACGACAACCGATGAGCCGCATCACCGAGACCTCCGACCAGTGGTGGAAGACGGCAGTGATCTACTGCCTCGACATCGAGACCTTCTTCGACTCCGACGGCGACGGCATCGGTGACGTCGCGGGCGTCACCGAGCGGATCGACTACCTCGCCCGGCTCGGCGTCACGTGCCTGTGGCTCATGCCCTTCTACCCGACGCCCAACCTCGACGACGGGTACGACGTCACCGACTTCTACGGGGTCGACCCGCGCCTGGGCAGCCACGGCGACGTCGTCGAGCTGGTCCGCACCGCCAAGGACCGCGGCATGCGGGTCATCGCCGACCTGCTCATCAACCACACCTCCGACCAGCACCCCTGGTTCAAGGCCTCGCGCCGCTCGAAGGACAACCCGTTCCGGGACTACTACGTCTGGCGCGCGGACACCCCGCCGGACACCTCGGACCAGACCGTCTTCCCCGACAAGGAGGACGGGATCTGGACGTTCGACGAGCGCACCGAGGAGTGGTACCTCCACCACTTCTACTCCCACCAGCCCGACCTCAACGTCGCCAACCCCAAGGTGCGCGACGAGATCATGAAGGTCATCGGCTTCTGGCTCGAGCTGGGGCTCGACGGCTTCCGGGTGGATGCCGTGCCCTTCTTCCTCGAGGACGTCGGGATGACCGGCGCCGACGCCGACGCGATGGCCCAGCCGCACGACCACCTGAAGAACATCCGCGCCTTCCTCTCCCGGCGGCGCGGGGACGCGATCATGCTCGGCGAGGTCAACGTGCCCCGCGAGGAGCAGGTGACGTACTTCGGCGAGGGCCACCAGCTCCACATGATGTTCGACTTCGTCACGATGCAGCAGATGTACCTGTCCCTCGCTCGCAGGGACGCCGGGCCGCTGGCCGAGGCGCTACGCAGTCGCCCGGAGATCCCCGAGGACTGCCAGTGGGCGACGTTCGTGCGCAACCACGACGAGCTCACCCTCGACAAGCTCACCGAGGAGGAGCGCCAGGAGGTCTTCGCCGCGTTCGGCCCGGAGGAGCGCATGCAGCTCTTCGGCCGCGGCCTCAAGCGCCGGGTGCCACCGATGGTCGACGGCGACCCGCGCCGGGTGCGACTCGTGTACTCCCTGCTCTTCTCGCTGCCCGGCACGCCGTCGCTGTTCTACGGCGAGGAGATCGGGATGGGTGAGGACCTCGACGCCGAGGGACGCATGGCGGTGCGCACCCCGATGCAGTGGTCACCGGAGAGGAACGGCGGGTTCTCCACCGCGCGTCCCTCCCGGCTGGTCGCCCGGCCCGTGCCCGACGGCTACGGCCCGCAGTTCGTCAACGCGTGGGAGCAGATGCGCGACCCGGACTCGTTGTGGAGCTTCATCCGCCACCTCATCCAGATCTACCGCTCCCACCCCGAGCTCGGCCGCGGGACGTTCAGCCTCCTCGACCAGCCCAACCCCGAGGTGCTCGCCCACCAGGTCACCTGGGAGGGGCGCGCCGTCGTCGCCGTGCACAACCTCGGCGGCGAGGCCCGCACCGTCCCGCTCACCGTGGACGCGCCGGCCGGCTCGGTGCTCGAGTGCCTCCTCGGGCGGGAGAACGTCGAGGTCGGCGACGGCGGAGCGGTCGAGCTGGTCCTCGACGGGTACGGCTACCGCTGGTTCCACGTCCACCACCCCGGCGGGCTGCGCCTGCCGTAGGCCCGCTTGGAGAGTGCCCACGGTCCGGCACGAAGTTCTCATCGGCTGAGACGCCGTGTGTTATTTTCCAGCCTTGCGTGCTGTCGCCAGCAGTGCGCGTGGCATGCCGACCGGTTCCCGCCGGCCGGGTCCCGTTCCTAAGGATGTGAACCATGACCCTTGCCCACCCTCGGCGCCGCGCGCTCCTCGCCGCGCCCGCCGTCCTCGCGCTGACCCTCGCCGGCTGCGCCGACACGAGCGACACCGGCGGCAGCGACACCGGCACGGACGACGGCACCGGTGGCGGGAGCATCACGGTCGGCACGACCGACGTGATCTTCTCCCTCGACCCGGCCGGCTCCTACGACAACGGCTCCTTCCTGGTCCAGAACCAGGTCTTCCCGTTCCTGCTCAACACCCCCTACGGCAGCCCCGACGTCGAGCCGGACATCGCCGAGTCCGCCGAGTTCACCGGGCCCAGCGAGTACACGGTCACCCTCAAGGAGGGCCTGACCTTCGCGAACGGAAACGAGCTCACCTCCTCGGACGTGAGTTCAGCTTCGACCGACAGCTCGCGATCGCCGACCCGAACGGGCCGTCCTCGCTGCTCTACAACCTCCAGAGCGTCGAGACGCCGGACGAGCTCACCGTCGTCTTCACGCTCAAGGGCGAGAACGACCAGACCTTCCCGCAGGTGCTCTCCTCCCCGGTCGGGCCGATCGTCGACGAGGAGGTCTTCTCCGCCACCGAGCTCACCCCGGCGGACGACATCGTCGAGGGCCAGGCCTTCGCCGGCCAGTACGCGATCACCGACTACGCCGAGAACGAGCTCGTCCGCTACGAGGCCTTCGCCGACTACGGCGGCATGCTCGAGCCGGCGCAGACCCCGACCGTCACCGCGCAGTACTTCACCGAGGAGACCTCCCTCAAGCTCGCGGTCCAGCAGGGCGACGTCGACGTCGCCTTCCGCAACCTG
>NZ_VDFS01000010.1:7058-23643 GCF_006151955.1 Georgenia sp. 311
CCCCCACCGACCTGGCCGACCTCGCCGACGACGAGAACGTCACCGTCCACGACGGCCCCGGCGGGGAGATCCGCTACATCGTCTTCGACTTCACCACCCAGCCGTTCGGCTCGCAGACCGCGGAGGCGGACGAGGCCAAGGCGCTGGCCGTGCGCCAGGCGGCCGCCCACCTCCTCGACCGCGAGGCGCTGAGCCAGGAGATCTACCAGGGCACCTACACCCCGCTGTACTCCTACGTGCCCGAGGGCCTGAGCGGCGCCGCCGAGCCGCTGCTGGAGATGTACGGCGACGGTGAGGGCGGGCCCGACGCCGCCGCCGCGGCGGCCGTGCTCGAGGAGGCCGGCATCCCGACGCCGGTCGCGCTCAACCTCCAGTACAGCCCCGACCACTACGGCAACTCCTCCGACGAGGAGTACGCCCTCATCGAGCAGCAGCTCGAGGCAGACGGGCTGTTCGACATCACCCTGCAGTCCACGCTGTGGGACACCTACAACGGCGAGCGGGTCGAGCACGCCTACCCCGCCTACCAGCTCGGCTGGTTCCCGGACTACTCCGACGCGGACAACTACCTCTCCCCGTTCTTCCTCACGGAGAACTTCCTCGTCAACGACTACTCCGACCAGGCCGTCAACGACCTCATCCTCGACCAGGCCACCGAGCCAGACCCGGCCGCGCGCGAGGCGAAGATCGCCGAGGTCCAGCGCCTCGTCGCCGAGGACCTGTCGACCCTGCCCTACCTGCAGGGCGCCCAGGTGGCAGTCGCCCAGAACGACGTCACCGGCGTCACGCTCGACGCGTCCTTCAAGTTCCGCTACGCGCCGCTGTCGCGCTGACCGACCGTCCGGGGGACGGGGTGCCGCCGTGCGCGGCGCCCCGTCCCCGCCCGGGAGAGGAGAAGCAGCGTGACGATCGCTGACGAACGGACGGTGAGCCCCACCGCGGCGACGCGGTCGGGCGGCTCGGGGCTGGGCCGCTACGTGCTCGTGCGGTTCCTGCTCATCATCCCCACGGTGTTCATCCTGGTCACCCTCGTGTTCTTCCTCATGCGGGTGGTCGGTGACCCGATCTCGGCGTCGGTGGGCGGGCGCCTCACGCCCGACCAGCTCGCCCAGCGCCTGGCGGACGCCGGCTACGACCGCCCCGTGCTCGTCCAGTACGTGGAGTACCTCGGGCAGGTGTTCACCGGTGACTTCGGCCGGACGCTCACCGACAACCGCGCGATCAGCGAGGTGCTGCTCACCTACGGCACGGCGACCTTCGAGCTCGTCCTCTTCGCGCTCCTCGTCGCCCTGCTCGTCGGCATCCCGCTCGGCCGGATCGCCGCCTACCGGCGCGACCAGGTGCCCGACGCGGTGCTGCGGGTGCTCGCCATCCTCTGCTACGCCACCCCGGTGTTCTTCGCGGGCCTGCTGCTCAAGCTCGTCTTCTCGGTGTGGCTCGGCTGGTTCCCGCTCGGCGGGCGGGCGCGGCCGGACACCCAGCTCATCCTCGACCGCATCACCGGCTCGAGCGGCATCAACATCCTCGACGCGCTGCGCACCGGCCGGTGGGACCTCATCTCCGACGTCCTGTCCCACGCCGTCCTGCCGGCCCTCGCCCTGGGCCTGCTCACCGCCGGGGTGTTCCTGCGCCTCGTGCGCACCAACCTCATCGGCACGCTCGGGATGGACTACGTGACCGCGGCCCGCTCCCGCGGCGTCACCGAGTCCAGGCTGCTGCGCAAGCACGCCTACAAGCCGGCGCTCATCCCGATCATCACCGTCATGGGCATGCAGATCGCCATGATGCTCGGCGGCGCGATCCTCACCGAGACGACGTTCGAGTGGCGCGGGCTGGGCTTCCAGCTCGCCCAGTACCTCGGCGCGCGGGACTTCGTCGCGGTCCAGGGGATCGTCGCGCTCCTCGCCGTCATCGTCGCCGTGACCAACTTCGTCGTCGACGTCGTCGCCGCCCTCATCGACCCGAGAGTGAGGTACTGACGATGAGCGAGTCGACCGTCGCCCCCGGCGCCGCCGCCCACGAGCCCCGCTGGAAGCGGCTGCCGCTCGTGTGGCAGCTGCGCCGCAGCGTGGGGCTCCAGCGAGGGATGCTCGTCGCGGGCCTCGTGCTCTGCGCCGTCTTCGTCCTCACCGCCGTCCTCGCGCCCGTCATCGCGCCGTACTCCTTCAACCAGCTCAGCGGCCCGGACGGCAGCTTCCCGCGTCAGGCGCCACCGTCGGCACAGTTCTGGTGGGGCACGACGGTGGGCGGCTACGACGTCTTCTCCCGGGTCGTGTGGGGGGCGCAGACGGCGCTCCTCACGGTGGTCCTCGCCGTCGTCGCCTCGCTCTTCCTCGGGGTGGCACTCGGCCTCGTCTCCGGGTACCTCGGCGGATGGCTCGACCGCGTCCTCGTCACCGTCGCCGACGCGATCTACGCCTTCCCCTCCCTGCTCCTCGCCATCGTCGTGTCGATCATCATCTCCGGCGGTCAGTCGAGCTTCCTCGGCGGGATCGCGGCCGCCGCCATCTCCATCACCGTCGTCTTCGTGCCGCAGTACTTCCGCGTCGTACGGGCCGAGACGGTGCGCCTCAAGGCCGAGCCGTTCGTCGAGTCGGCGCGCGTGCTCGGCGCCTCGACGCCGCGTGTCCTCTCGCGCCACGTGCTGCGCAACGCGACCCGCTCGCTGCCGCTCATCGTCACGCTCAACGCCTCCGAGGCGATCCTCACCCTCGCCGGCCTCGGCTTCCTCGGCTTCGGCATCAACCCCACCGCGGCCGCCGAGTGGGGCTACGACCTCAACAGGGCCATCTCCGACGTCGCGAGCGGCATCTGGTGGACGGGCGTCTTCCCCGGCGCCGCCATCGTCCTGCTCGTCCTGGGCATCACCCTCGTCGGGGAGAGCCTCAACGACCTGTCCGACCCGAGGCTGCGCAGCCGGCGGCGCCCGCCCCGGCGCGCCGCGACGACGGGAGCCGACGCATGAGCCCCAGCGACCACGACGGCTCCCCCGTCGTCGAGATCCGCGACCTCCACGTGACGTTCGCGACCGACGGCGCGCCGGTGCACGCCGTCGACGGCGTCTCCCTGCACGTCGACCCGGGCGAGATCCTCGCCGTCGTCGGGGAGTCCGGGTCGGGCAAGACCGTCACCGCCAAGAGCGTGCTCGGGCTGCTCCCCGACAACGCCCGGGTCGACGGCGCGGTGGTCCTCGCCGGGCAGGACGTCCTGCGCCTGCGGCCGGCCGAGCTGCGCCGCGCCCGGGGGCGGGACGTGGCGATGGTCTTCCAGGAGCCCTCGACGGCCCTCAACCCGGTGTTCACCGTCGGGTGGCAGATCGCCGAGGGGCTGCGCGCGCACGGGACCTACTCGCGCGCCGAGGCCCGCGCCCGCGCCGTGGAGGTGCTCGGCCGGGTGGGGATCCCCGACCCGCAGACGCGGGTGGACCACTACCCCCACCAGTTCTCCGGCGGCCAGAAGCAGCGGATCGTCATCGCCATGGCGATGGCGATGGAGCCGAGCGTCATCGTCGCCGACGAGCCGACGACGGCGCTGGACGTCACCGTGCAGGCCGAGATCCTCGACCTGCTGCGCGCGGTGCGCGACGAGTTCGGCCGGGCGATCATCCTCATCACCCACAACATGGGAGTCGTCGCCGACCTCGCCGACCGGGTCGCGGTCATGTACCGGGGCGAGGTGGTCGAGCAGGCGCCCGCGCGCGAGCTGTTCGCCGCTCCGCAGCACGAGTACACCCGCCGGCTGCTCGCCGCCGTGCCGCGGCTCGGCGCGCACACCACCGACCGGGCGCCCGGCCGGTCGCCGGCCGCGGAGGCCGGTGAGCCTCTCGTGCGCGCCCGAGGCCTGGAGGTCGTGTACCCGGGGCGGCTGCGCCAGCCCGGGTTCCGCGCGGTGTCCGGGGTGGACCTCACGATCGCGCCGGGCGAGGTGCTCGGCCTGGTCGGTGAGTCCGGGTCCGGCAAGACGACGATCGGGCGGGCCATCGCCGGGCTCACCCGCGCGACCGGCGGGTCGCTGGAGGTGCTCGGTCAGGAGATGGTCGGCTTCCGGGAGCGCACCTTCCGGCCGCACCGCGCCCGGCTCGGGTTCGTCTTCCAGGACCCGGCGACGAGCTTCAACCCGCTCCTCACGGTCGGTGAGGCGATCGCCGAGCCGCTGCTCATCCACGGCCGCGCGCGAGACGTTGCCGCGGCCCGGCCCAGGGTCCACGAGCTGCTCGACGCGGTCCACCTGCCCATCGCCTACGCCGCCCGGTACCCGCACGAGCTGTCGGGCGGTCAGCGCCAGCGCGCGAGCCTGGCCCGTGCGCTCGCCCTGGACCCGGAGCTCCTCGTCGCCGACGAGCCGACGTCGGCGCTGGACGTCTCGGTGCAGGACAAGGTCCTCGAGGTGTTCGGTGAGCTCCAGCAGCGGCTCGGCTTCGCGACCCTGTTCATCAGCCACGACCTCGCCGTCGTCGGGATGCTCGCCGACCGGATAGCCGTGCTCTACCGCGGCGAGCTGGTCGAGCTGGGCACCGGCACGCAGGTGCTCGGCGACCCGCAGCACCCCTACACGCGGCGGCTGCTCGCCTCGGTCCCGGTGCCGGACCCGGTGGAGCAGGAGGCGCGGCGCGCCGCGCTGGCGGCGCTCACCTCCGCGGTCCCCGAACCCAGCATCGTGCCGTAGCGCGGCGCTGCGGCGGTCAGAAGGGGACGCCTTGCTCGCCGCGCCCCTGTCCGACTTCGCGTGCCCGACGAACGACCTGGCTGTCGGCCTCAGCCGGTGAGCTCGCCGACCTCCAGGCCCGCTGCGACGTCCGCGACCTCGGAGCGCCACCATGGGGTCTCGACGAACCCGCGCTTGATGGTGAGCAGCTCGAGGGAGGCCGACCATCCGGTCACTCCGGGCAAAGCAGCCAGGGACTCGGTGGTGAACGCATAGAGGTCCTCGGTTCGCCGGGCGATGACCTCCGCGACGAGGCAGTTGCCCCCGAGCGGCAGCGCGAGGTACCGCACCTCTGGGCGCCGCGCGAGCACCTGGGCGACCTCGGTGAGCCGGGCCGGCTCGACGTCGACCCGGAGCTGGATCTCGGACTCGAATCCGAGAGCGGCGGCCTGGACGAGGGTGACGACGTGGGCCCACCGGCGGGAGCGAAGGCGCTCGAAGCGGCGCCGCACGGTGCTCTCGTTGAGGCCGACCTCCTCGGCCACCTCCGCGAAGCTCGCCCGGCCGTCGAGCTTGAGCCGGTCGAGGATGGCCTCGTCGACGGCGTCGAAGGCGAACTCCTCGAACTCCCCCGTGTCCACCGGGTCGTCGGGCTGGAGCCCGAGGAGCTCGCGTGCCCAGTCGTGGCTCACCTTGTACACGTGGAGGGTGAGCTCACCGATGACGGCCTCGACGCCGGGGATCGTCTGCACCTCGCGCACGACCGTGTGGTAGGCGCCGGCCTCCCTGGGGACCTGCACCTCGGCGATGATGTCGTGAGGGCCGGTGAGCAGCGTGACGAAGCGGACGTCGGGGCGCTCGGCGATCCGGCTCGCGACCGGGAGCGCCATCGTCGGCCCGCACTTGAGGCGCAGGAAGAAGAACTGGTGCGACTCGCTGCCACCCGCGCCGCGCATGACGGCGATCTTCAGCGCCCCCTCGTCGGTGAGCTGCTGGACGCGCCGTGCCACGGTCGGCCCGGTCGTGCCGCAGAGGTCGGCGATCGCCGACCAGCTCGCCCGTCCGTCGAGCTGCAGCGCGGCGACGATCCGCCGGTCGAGGTCATCGAGGCTCCGGCCGGCGGGCGCGCCGTTGCTCACGTCGCCTGCTTCGCCTCGACCTCGGAGAGGAACTCCCGCACGGTCTGGGTCCACAGCTCAGCTTCCTCGATCTGGGGGGAGTGTCCGGACTTCTCGAACACTACAAGGCGTGCGTCGGGGATGAGGGAGGCGATGGTCTCGCTGCACGACACCGGCGTGATCCAGTCGGTGCGACCCACGGTGACGAGCGTGGGACAGGTGACGCCGGGCAGTCTGTCCTTGATGTCGTAGTTCGGGATGTTGTGGGCGAAGGCGTAGTTGTGCGTCTCGTACCGGTAGGGAGTGGTCGCGACGATCCGCTCGACCTTCTGCGGGTTGTACTCGTAGTCGTAGAGCGGGAGGATCTCGCGCCAGCAGTCCCGCAGGTCGTCGTTGTCGCGCACCCGGCCCTCGTCGATGCGGTCGAGCTTCTCGACGTCGACCTTCACGCGGTCCGAGGCCAGGGCATTCTCCCGGGAGAGCTTCTCGTTCTGGCCGTCCGGCGAGGTGTCCCGCAGGACCATGGCGCGCACCCGGTCGGGGTAGCGGGTGGCGTACTCCATGGCGATGAACCCGCCGTAGGAGCCACCCGCGACGATGACCTGCTCGGCTCCGATCCACTCCCGGACCCCCTCGACGTCGGCCGCCCACTGCTCGTGGGTGAACGGACCGTTGCCCTCCGACTCCCCCGAGCCGCGGGCGTCGTACACGACGACGCGGTAGCTGTCGGCCAGGCGTCCGAAGCTCGTCCGTGGCTCGGCGCGCGACCCGAGGCCGGGCGCCCCGTGGAGCGCGATGAGCACCGGGGCGTCCTCGGGGCCGAGGACTTCCAGGGCGAGCTTGTTGCCGTTGATCTCGACGAACACGTGGGTCTCCTGTCGGTGGTGGTCAGGCGGTGATCGTGCAGTCGGCCAGCGACCGCGGGTAGGACGTGAGGGCCTCGGCACCCGTCTCAGTGACGAGCATCGAGTCGGAGATGCGGTAGCCGGCGTGCCCGGGCACGTAGATCCCGGGCTCGTTGGACACGACCATCCCCTCGGCGAGCGGGGTCGGGTCTCCGTCCTCGAGCCACGGCGGCTCGTGCATGCCCAGGCCGATGCCGTGGCCCTGCCTGTGCAGCACGTACTCCCCCAGCCCTGCGTCCATGAGCTCTGCGAGGCAGGCAGTGTTGGCGTCGCGACAGGGCACCCCGGGCGCGATGGCGGAGGCGCCGACCTCCTGCGCCCGCCGCACGGCCTCGTGGTAGCGGGCCTGCTCCTCGGTGGGCTGCCCGATGACGAACGTGCGCTCGCACTCGACGAACCTGCCACCGACGGCGCAGCCGAGGGAGAGCATGAACGTGTCCCCCTCCTGCAGCCGGTAGCCCGACGGCAGTCCGTGCGGGTAGGAGGAGTTCGCCCCGCCGTAGACCAGTCCTCCGGCCATGAACCCGACGACGACGACGTCGCGGTGCTCCTCGTACATGACACCGGTGCCGACCCTGCCGACAAGGGCCGCGAGCTCGGCCTCGGTGGGCAGCGGGTCGTCCGCGCGTAGGGCGTCGCGCACGGCTGCTACCCCGGCCTCGACCATGAGGTCGCTGATCCGCGCCGCTTCCCGGTGCAGGGCGATCTCCGCGGGTCGCTTGACGTACCTGCACGCCATGACGACGTCGGTGGGGACCGGCGCCACGTCCATCCCCTCCCGCATCATCCGCAGCCGCAGGAACGAGGAGGTGAGCGGGTGCCCCACCCGCCGTCCGGCGGCGAGCGCGGCGAGCGGGGCGAACGGGTTCGTCACACCGGGGTACTCGGCGTACTCCACGACCTGCGCGACCGCGCCCTGTGCCCGCGCGTAGCCGGCCTCGAGCCGGGGGACCAGGAGAACTGCGGGGCCGTCGACCGGCAGCCAGACGGCCACGGGGCGTTCGGTGGGGTGGTGGAAGAAGCCGGTGAGGTAGGCGACGTCGTCGGGGTCATCGGTGAGGACGGCGTCCAGCCCTTCCGCTGTGGCGGCGGCGCGGACGGCGTCCTGCAGCACCTCGATCGTCTCGGCCGTGAGGCGCTGGGAGAACGCCGTCGTCTGGGCAGTCATCGGGAGGTGCCTCCTCGGCGGGGGTTGCGGGCGTCGTTGTAGGCGGTGGACAGGAGCGTCGCGGACAGGACGAGCGCGAGGATGGCGAGGGAGGGAAACATGGTGAGCCACCAGGCGCTGGACATGGCACCGGACTGTTGCGCCTCGTAGAGGATCCGGCCCCACGACCACGTGTTCGGGTCACCGAGGCCGAGGAAGGCGAGCCCCGCGGCCGAGAGCACGGCCCGCGATGCGGTGAGGACGACTGAGACCGCGATGACGGGGGTGACGGCCGGCAGGACGTGGCGGGTGATGATCCACCACGGCGAGGTCGTCATGAGGCGGGCCGCGTCGACGTAGGGAAGCTGGACCACGGTGAGTGCCTGCGACCGGACCACCCGGGTGACCTCGGGCCAGGAGAAGGCGGCGATGACGACGATGATCGTCAGTGTGCTCGGTCCGACGAGCGCGGCGATGAGGATCATGAGCGGGAGAACGGGCAGCGAGAGCATGAGGTCGACGAGCGTGCTGAGCAGCGCGTCCAGCCGGCGGAAGTAGGCGCCGACGACGGCGAGCACGGTGCCGACGACGATGGCGAGGAACGACGCCGCTGCTGCGACGGCCAGGCTCTGGCGTGTTCCCCAGATGACCTCCGCGAGCACGTCACGGCCGAGGGCGTCGGTGCCGAACGGGTGGGTGAGGGAGGGCGGGGCGAGCAGGTCGCTGCCGTACCCGGAGGGGTAGGCCGCGAGGAGAGGCGCGGCGAGGGCGACAGCCACGAGGACCGCCATGACACCGAGCGCGAGCATGCCTAGCGGCTGACGCCGGAAGGCGCGCCAGGTAGCGCGGGCGGCGGTGGGGCGCTCCAGGGCCACCGGCTCGGTCAGTGCTCCGACGGCGCCGAGCGCGCCGGCCGGCTGCGCCGGCGTCGGGTCGGTCGTGGCGGTCATGCGGTCTTCACCCTTGGGTCGAGGACTCCGTAGACGAGGTCGGTGAGCATGTTCGCGACGACGACGGTCACCGCGAGGAGGAGAAAGGACCCCTGGAGGACCGGGAAGTCCAGCTGGGTCACCGCCTCGTAGATCCCCCGGCCGATGCCGGGGTAGGCGAAGACGGTCTCGGTGAGCACCGCCCCACCGACGAGCGTCCCGAGCTGGAGGCCGATGAGCGTCGTCGCCGGGAGCAGCGCGTTGCGCAGCGCGTGCTTCCACAGCACCCGGCGGTAGGGCAGCCCGTTCGCCCGTGCCAGCGTGCAGTAGTCCTCACCGAGCGCGTCGATGAGCGTGGAGCGCATCGTCAGCACGTACGCGCCGAGCTGGATGAGCATGAGCGAGAGAATCGGCAGGACGGCGTGGTGCAGCACGTTGCCGTACCACGCCATCCCGTAGACGCCGCGGTCGTAGGCGCCGCCGATCGGGAACCAGCCGAGCTGCAGCCCGAGCGTGTAGAGGAGGAAGACCCCGACGCTCGGGACGAAGAGCGACTGCGCGGTGACCCCGACCATCTGCACGAGACGGTCGAAGGCGCCCCCGGCACGGGAGGCGGCGAGAACCCCGAGCGGGATGCCGAGCAGCACCGTGAGCACCAGGGCCCCGGAGGCGAGCAGGAGCGTCCACGGCAGTCGCTCCATGAGCACCTCGGTCACCGGGACGGACTGGGTGAAGGAGATTCCGAGGTTGCCCTGAGCGAGCTGGCCGAGGTAGGCGAGGTACTGCACCGCCAGCGGCTGGTCGAGGCCGTACTGCTCGAGGAGGGCCGCCCGCTGGTCCGCGGTCATGTTCGGGCTCTGGATCGCCAGCGTGGGGTCACCGGGGAGCAGGCGCAGGAGAAGGAAGGTGACGGTGACCGCGAACCACACGGTCAGCAGCCCTCGTCCCACGCGCCGTAGCGCGAACGTTCCCATGGTCATGTCGGGCAGCCCTCCTCGGCTCAGCCGGCGCGGGTGGCGCTGGCGAGCGACACGGGGTTGACGATCGAGAGCAGCTCGCTCGGCTGCGGCACGAAGCCGGTCCACTCGTCGCTGTGCGCGAAGTAGAGGTTCTGGGTGTACATGATGTTGTCGTACACCTGCTCGTGCACCATCCGGGCGGCCTCCTGGACCAGCGGCAGCTGGTCCTCGAAGTCGGGCAGCACCCGAGCCTGGGAGATGAGCTCGTTGAGCGCCGGGTCGTCCACGTGGGCGTAGTTGATGAACCCGTCGGGCATGTAGGTGAGCGACATGTTCACCCGGGGGTCCTCCATGATGGCGAAGCTGCCCGCGTAGATGTCGTAGTCGTCGTCCTGGGTCCGCGCGAGGTAGGTGTTGCGCTCCAGCCCGGTGAGCTCGATGGTGATCCCGGCCTCCGCAGCGCCGTCGCGGACGAGGTTGGCCCACTGGGAGACGATCGGGTCCTGCAAGGAGTAGAGCAGCTCGAGGGTGAGACTGCCGTCTGTCGGCTGGCCCGCCTCCTCCAGGAGCTGGCGGGAGAGGGCCGGGTCGTACTCGTACTCCTCGAGCTCCACGTACCAGTCGGACAGCACGGGCATGATCGGGCTGGAGCCGGTCGACACGGCCTGGCCGTGCAGGACCACCTCACGGATGGCCTCGTAGTCGACTGCGTGCGCGAGCGCCTGGCGGACCCGGACGTCGTCGAGCGGCGTGCGGTCCATGTTGTAGACCATGTGGGCGTACCCGAGTCCGGGCACCTCCTGCACCGTGACGCCCTCGGTGGACTGCAGCTGAGCCACCTGCGCCGGCGGAAGGGCGTTGGCGATGAGGTCGACGTCCCCGTTCTGCAGCGCGAGGATCTCGGTGTTGACGTCCGGGTAGACGCGGAAGACGATCTCGTCGGGTCCGGGGGTGCCCGACTCGGTGAGCGGATAGTCCTCCACCGCCTGCAGGACGTAGTCCTGGCCGCGCTGGACCTCGGTGAGCACGTAGGGGCCGGCACTCACCCAGTCGGAGTCGTTGGCGAACTCCGCGACGGAGGGCGCCTCGCCGAAGACGTGCTCGGGGACGATGGTGGCCCAGAAGCCCACGCCCTCGACGAACGAGGAGTCGGGCTCGGTGAGGTGGACCTCGACCCGGGTGTCGGAGACCGCCTCGGCGTGGTCGAAGTACCCGAGCTGGCCGACGAGCGTTCCCGAGGGCTGGTCCTCCTTCGTCGCGTTGAGCGTGAAGGCGACGTCCTCGGCCGTCACCGGCTCGCCGTCGCTCCACGTGACGTCGTCGCGCAGCTCCCAGTAGCCGGTCGTCTCGTCCACCCAGCCCCAGTCGACGGCGAGGGCCGGCTCCTTCGTGCCCTGCTCGTTGATGTGGAGCATTCGGGGGTACATGAGCGAGGTGACCCACGAGTCGGTGCGTGAGTTGCCGATGAGCGGGTTGAAGTTCACGACGTCGGTGGTCGTGGCGATTGTCAGTGTGCCCCCGGAGTCGGTGGTGGTCGCGCCGTCGGTGGCGGACCCGTCGCCCTCGTCCTCTGGGGCGGGCGGCGCGCAGGCGCCGAGGACGAGGGCCGCCGCGACGGCGGCGACGGCGAAGGTGGAACGTCTCATGAGACCCAGACCTCTTTCAGGACGCGGAGGGTGTTCTGGCCGACGACGAGGCGGATCTCGTCGTCGGAGTAGCCGTGCTTGACGAGCCACCCGATGATGTTGAAGAAGGCCTCGGCGGGGTTCTCCACGCCGTCGACGTACTCCACCCGCGGGTGGTCGATGTGGCTGTGGGCCTGAGCGATCGACAGGTTCGCCGCGAACGCGTCGTGCAGGCCGACGTGGTCACCGAAGAGGGTGTCGGGGCCGAAGCTCACGTGCTCGATCCCCACGAGGTCCACGCAGTACTCGAAGTGGTCCATGACGGACTCGAGACTGTGGTGGGGGTGGTCCGGGGAGAGCGTGGTGTGGGGCGCCGCCTCGATGCCGATGACCCCTCCGCGCTCGGCGCACGCCTTGATGACGTCGTCGGGCTTCATGCGGTTGGTGGGCCAGACGGCACGGGCGCCGGCGTGGGTGATGAAGACGGGCAGCCGGGAGTGCTTGATGACGTCGAGCGAGGTACGGTCGCCGCTGTGCGAGACGTCGATGGCGATGCCGAGCTTGTTCATGCGCTCGACGGCTCGCTCGCCGAAGTAGGTCAGCCCGCCGTCACCCCGCTCCTTCAGGCCGCTGCCCAGGGTGTTCGCCTCGGAGTAGGCGATGCCCATCTGGCGCACGCCGATGCCGTACAGGACGTCGAGCCGGTCAACCTCGTTCTCGATCATCGTCGACGCCTCGAGAGCGAAGATGTGCGCGATCCGCCCCGTCTCGCGGGCGTACTCGATGTCCGCCAGGGTCTCGCCCTTGATGACGAAGTCCTGGTGAGCGATGTCCGCCATACGCACGCCGAGGTCGTGGATGACGTCCTGGTACTTCCAGCCCGCGTCGGAGCTGATGCAGCACGTGCCGTCCATCCCGTTGTCGAACACGGCGGTCATACCGGAGTGGGCCAGACCGAGGTAACCGGTGGGTTCGCGGCCCTGCCGGATGTGCTCGCGCAGCTCGCCCATGTCCTCGGGGAAGACCTGCACGTGCTCGTGCAGGGAGATCACGGTCTCGTCGCTGAGAAGGCGGGTCGTGCGCTCCTTCTCGGCGTCGCTGAGCTCCAGACCCGCGTAGGGGGCGACGCGGCCCAGCTGCTTCGCGTAGCGGAACTGCCGGTAGTCGACCCCGGGCTCCAGGTAGTCGTAGGCGGTGTAGCCGGTGTAGCGGCCGGCGGGCTTCTCAAGCACGGGTGGCGCTTCCTCTCGACGTCATGACCGCACATCCTCGGCGCGGTGAGCCAGACTCTCTTCTAATCCGGCACCGAAGTCAACCATCAGTTTTGTTTCCGGCATGTATCGCTGCACGGAGTCTTCATTTCGGCGCCGTTCTGTGGCAGGCTCCGTCTCGTGGACAGATCCCCCGCCCTCCAGCCGCCCGTTCTCACCGCCCGCCGCCTGTCGGTGACGTTCGGATCGGGTTCCAGGGCCGTGCACGCCGTCCGTGAGATCGACCTCGACGTCCGGCGGGGCGAGTTCGTCGCGCTGCTCGGCGAGTCGGGCTCCGGCAAGTCGGCGACGGCCCGCGCTCTCATGGGCCTGGACGAGGGCCTCGCGACGATCACCGCCGACCGCCTCACCCTCGGGGACACCGACCTGCTCGCAGCACGCCCCGAGGAGCTGCGCCGGCTCCGCGGCGCTCGGATGAGCCTCATCCTCCAGGACGCCCTGTCCTCACTGAACCCGGTCCTCACGATCGGGGACCAGATCGGGGAGGTGCTCCGGGTCCACACCCGCTGCTCGCGCCGGCAGGCGGCCGCTCGCGCCGAGGAGCTCCTGCGGCTCGTCGGCATCCCGGACCCGATTCGCCGCCTCAAGGACTACCCCCACCAGTTCTCCGGCGGCATGCGCCAGCGCATCCTCATCGCCATGGGGATCGCCATGGACCCCGAGCTGCTCATCGCCGACGAACCCACCACCGCGCTCGACGTCACTGTCCAGGCCCAGATCCTCGAGCTCCTCGACCGGCTCCGGCGTGAGCTCGGCATGGCCGTCCTGCTCATCACCCACGACCTCGGCGTGGTGGCGGAGGTCGCGGACCACGTCGTCGTCATGTACGCCGGGCGGGTCGTGGAGAACGCCCCGGCCGACGACGTCTTCTCACGGCCGACGCACCCCTACACGATGGCCCTGCTCGAGTCCGTTCCCCAGGCGTCCCTGCGCGGCGGCCGGCTGCCGGCAATCCCGGGCTCCCCACCGAGCCCGGCCCAGACGCCGCCGGGCTGCTCGTTCAACCCCCGCTGTCCCTACGCCGTCGACCTGTGCCGCACCGAGCGCCCGCTACTGCGGACGACCGCCCCCGGAGTGCTGGCCGCGTGCCACCGCAGTGAGGAGATCCTCCATGACCGCGTCGCCTGAGACCGCGACCGTGCTGCGCGCGGAGCACCTCGTCAAGGAGTTCCGGGCCGGCTCGCGTGCCTCCGCACGCAGGGTCCACGCCGTGGCCGGGGTGGACCTCGAGCTGCGGACCGGGGAGGTCCTCGGCATCGTCGGGGAGTCCGGGTGCGGCAAGTCCACCCTCGCCCGCATGCTCGTCGGCCTCGAACGCCCCACCGGGGGACGGCTGAGCTACCACGGGCGGGACGTCACGCGTGGCCGGGCCGCGGACCGTCGGGCGCTGCGCAAGGGCGTCCAGATGATCTTCCAGGACCCGTACACCTCCCTCGACCCGCGCATGACCGTTCTCGAGATCGTCGCCGAGCCGCTCGCCGCCACGCGCACCGGCACCTTCACCGCGCGGCGCGAGCGCGTCGTCGAACTCCTGGAGATGGTGGGCCTGTCGGCGGAGATGCTCGACAGGTACCCCCACCAGTTCTCCGGTGGCCAGCGGCAGCGGCTCGGGATCGCACGGGCGCTCGCGCTCGACCCCGACGTCCTCGTCTGCGACGAGCCGGTCTCGGCACTGGACGTCTCGGTGCAGGCGCAGGTCGTCAACCTGCTGCGCAACCTCCAGTCGCGCCTCGGGGTCGCCCTCGTCTTCATCGCACACGACCTCGCCGTCGTCCACCACATCGCCGACCGGGTCGCGGTCATGTACCTCGGGCGGGTCGTCGAGACGGGGACCGTCGAGGACGTCTACCGGGCGCCGGCCCACCCCTACACGCAGGCGCTCCTGTCTGCCTCCCCAACCACCGACCGCGCGAACCGCGGGGTTCTCGGGCGCCGCCGGATCCTTGCCGGAGAGCCGCCCTCACCCATCGACCCACCGTCCGGGTGCACCTTCCGCACGCGGTGCTGGCTCGCCCACGAGCGGTGTGCGACCGAGGTTCCACTCCTGCGACGACCGGACAGCCCGGACACCCACGCGCTCGCGGCGTGCCACGTCGCCGAGGAGGCGCTAAGCGGCGCCGCGGCCCACGCACCGGGCGCCTGACCGGCCGGTCCCGCCCGCCGGTCGGACGCCCGGGTCCTCCCCCGGTCTGATGGTGCTCTCGGGTGGTCCGCCGCGAGGGCGACGCGGCGGCCACGGCGCCGGCGCCACGCTCGTCCCATGGCCCCGACCTCCCGCGCGACCCTCGCCCGCCGACTCACCGCCCTCGTCGTGGCAGCCGTGCTCACCCTCGCCGTCCTCACGCTGGTCGGCGCCGACCGGCTCGGGCTCGGTGCGGCCTCGGCCGGCGAGGTGCAGTCGCCGGCCGCCCTGGAGGCGGCGCTCGTCGGCGTGGACGCCACGTTCGCCGATCGCGTCTCCGCCGCCCACGAGGCCGCCGCGGCCGCCGGCGTCCCGTTGGCGATCACCTCCGGGGCCCGCAGCGTCGCCGAACAGCAGCGGCTCTTCGACGAGGGGGTGGCCGAGCACGGCTCGGCCGAGGCGGCCTCGCGCTGGGTGCTCCCCCCGGACAGGTCGGCCCACGTCCTCGGCAAGGCGGTCGACGTCGGCCCCGCCGAGGGGTGGCGGTGGCTCGGCGAGCACGGCGCGGAGCAGGGGCTGTGCCAGGTCTACGAGAACGAGCCGTGGCACTTCGAGCCCCTCGTCGAACCGGGCGGCACCTGCCCGGGGCTCGAGCCCGACGCGTCGCACACGGTCGGCGGGGAGCGCGGAGCCGGCCGCTCAGGACGGTGACCACGTGGCCGGGGCGCGGGGTCCTTGGTCCCCGGGGCCCGCGCACCGGGCGAGTACGTTCGGGAGGACCAGAGCGGTCCAGTCAGCACGAGAAGGAGCCGACATGCGCAGTGTCGTCGTCACCGGTCCCGGAAAGGTCGAGATGCTGGAGGTCGACACCCCGACCATCGGCCCCAAGGACGTGCTGGTCAGGATGCGCGCGAGCGGCATCTGCGGCTCGGACGCGATGTACATCGCGGTCGGCGGGATCCCGCCGCACCAGGGCGCCACACGCCTCGGTCACGAGCCGGCCGGTGAGATCTGCGAGGTCGGTGACGAGGTGACCGGTCTCGCCGTCGGGGACCACGTCGTGTTCGACACGATGGCGTTCACCGACGGGCTGCTCGGCAGCGGCGGTGCCCAGGGCGGTCTCTCGGAGTACGTCGTCGTCCACGACGCCCAGCCGGGCCGCCAGGTCCGGGTCATCCCGAGTGACGTCCCGTGGGAGGTCGCCGCGCTCAACGAGCCGATGGCCGTGGCCCGTCACGCCGTCAACCGGCTCGAGCTGGCACCCGGCGCCAAGGTCGTCGTCTTCGGCGCCGGCCCGATCGGGCTCGGCGCGGTGCTGTCCGCCAAGGCCCTCGGGGCCGAGCACGTCGTCGTCGTCGACATCCAGCCCAACCGGCTCGAGACCGCCCTGAAGGTCGGCGCGGACGCCGTCGTCAACTCCGCCGAGGAGGACATCAAGGCCCGCCTCATCGAGCTGCACGGGACCGCGGGGCCCAGCTTCCTGCGGGACGCCCGGCCCGACACGGACGGCTACGTCGACGCCGCCGGCGTGCCCAGCGTCATCGAGACGATCCTCGGGATGGTCAAGCACCGGGCCGTGGTCTCCGTCCCGGCGGTGCACAAGGAGCCGGTGCCGGTGGACCTCGGGCGGATCCTCATGACCGAGGTCGACATCCGCCTCGCCATGGGCTACCCGACCGAGATCTTCGAGGTCACCGACGACATCATCGCGAACGTCGACAAGTACCGGCAGATCGTCAGCGACGTCGTCCCCTACGACCGGGCGCTCGAGGGCATCACGCTCGCCGCCACGCCGGGTGCCGCCGACAAGGTCGTCATCGTCATGGAGTGACCGGGCGACGGCTCCCGTCCGGACACGTCCTCGG
>NZ_VDFS01000010.1:24014-60123 GCF_006151955.1 Georgenia sp. 311
CGCCTCCGAGCTCGTCGGGCGCGGCTGGCTCAACACCGGTGGCCGCTCGCTCACCCTGCAGGACCTGCGCGGCAAGATCGTGCTCCTCGACTTCTGGACCTTCTGCTGCATCAACTGCCTGCACGTCATCGACGAGCTGCGCGAGCTCGAGGAGCGGTACCACGACGTCCTCGTGACCGTCGGCGTCCACTCCCCCAAGTTCGTCCACGAGGCCGACCCGGACGCGCTCGCCGCCGCCGTCGAGCGCTACGACGTCGCCCACCCCGTCCTCGACGACCCCGAGCTCACGACGTGGAAGGCCTACACCGCCCGCGCGTGGCCCACGCTCGTCCTCATCGACCCCGAGGGCTACATCGTCGGGCACATGGCCGGCGAGGGGCACACCCCGAACCTCGCCGCCGCCATCGACCAGCTCGTCGCCGAGCACGAGGCCAAGGGCACCCTCCACCGCGGCTCCGGTCCCTACGTGCCGCCCGAGCCCACCGCGGGCCTGCTCAGGTTCCCCGCCAAGGCGCTCGCCCTGCCGGGCGGCAACCTCCTCGTCGCCGACGCCGGGCACCACCGCCTCGTCGAGCTCACCCCCGACGGCGAGACCCTCGTGCGCACCATCGGCTCCGGCTCCCGCGGGCGCGCCGAAGGCGGCCCCGACGACGCCGAGCTCAACGAGCCCAACGGACTGTGCCTGCTCCCAAGCGACGTCGCCGACCAGGTGGGCTACGACGTCGTCGTCGCCGACACGGTCAACCACCTGCTGCGCGGCGTGCGGCTCGCCGACGGGCACGTGACCACCCTCGCCGGGACCGGTGAGCAGTTCATGGTCGGCGCCCCGGACAACGTCGCGCCGGGCGACGAGCCGGCCACCGAGGACTACGGCCCGGCCCGCCGGGTCCGGCTGTCCTCCCCGTGGGACGTCACGTGGTCGGCGCAAGCGGGCGCGGTCGTCGTCGCCATGGCCGGGCACCACACGCTGTGGACCTTCGACCCCCTCGCCGGCTACGTCGCGCGGCTTGGCGGGACGATGAACGAGGGTCTGGTCGACGGCGCGCTGCGCCAGGCGTGGTTCGCCCAGCCGTCCGGGCTCGCCGTGGCCGACGACGGCCGGCTCTGGCTCGCCGACTCCGAGACCTCGGCCCTGCGCGCCGTCGACGTCGCCGCCGGCCAGGTGCGCACCGCCGTCGGGCAGGGGCTGTTCGACTTCGGGCACCGCGACGGACCGGCCGACCAGGCGCTGCTCCAGCACCCGCTCGGCGTCGCCGCGCTGCCCGGCGGCCAGGTCGCCGTCGCCGACACCTACAACGGGGCCGTGCGCCTCTACGACCCGGCCACCGAGGAGATGAGCACCCTCGCCACCGGGCTCGCCGAGCCGTCCGGCCTCCTCGTCGACGGCGCGCACCTCCTCGTCGTCGAGTCCGCGGCCCACCGCCTCACCCGCATCCCGCTGCCCGACGGCACGGCCGCCCGCCACGACGGCACCGCCCACCGCACGCAGCGTCCCGTCACCGAGGTGGCCCCGGACTTCACCCTCCGGGTCGTCTTCACCCCGCCCGCCGGCAAGAAGCTCGACGACCGCTTCGGTCCCTCGACCCAGCTGTCGGTCGCCGCCGAGACGCTCGTGGACGGCGGCGGCACGGGCACCGACCTCGAGCGGCAGGTCTCCCTCACCCCGAACGCGGACGCGGGTGGGCACACCGTGCTCTCCGTGACGGCCAAGGCCGCCTCCTGCGACGCGGACCCGGCTGTGGAGTTCCCCGCGTGCCACCTCGCCTCCCAGGACTGGGGCATCCCGGTGCGGGTGGTCGAGGGCGGGCCCGCCGAGCTCGTGCTCAACCTCCACGGCTGAGCCGGGTCCCTGTCAGTCGCTCCGGGACCTGCCGGAGTGGCTGCTGGATCGCGCGCGCACGGCCAGGCATGCTCACCGGGAGGAGGACACAGTGCACGTTCAGGCCCGCCGGCCGGCCCGCGTCATCGCGGTGACCGCAGCCGTGGTCATCGCCCTCGCCGGGTGCGGCACCGCCGTCGAGACGACGGGTGTCGCCACGCCGGCAGTCACCCATTCCTCGACGCCTGCCCCGACGCCGACGACGCCGACGCCGCCGGCGGAGGTCGAGCCGACGCCCGACGCCACACCGGCGCCCGCCGGGTCCGCCCTGGCGACGGTCGACCTCCTCGAGGTCAAGGGCCGCGCGCCGAGGACCGGGTACGACCGCGACGCCTTCGCCTACCGCGAGTTCGACCTGGACCGGAACGGGTGCGACGTCCGCAACGACATCCTGCGGCGGGACCTGCGCGACATCACCGTCAGGCCGGGCACCAACGGGTGCGTGGTGGAGACCGGCGTCCTCGACGATCCCTACTCCGGGCGCACGATCGACTTCGTCCGGGGCAGCGACACCTCGGGTGAGGTCCAGATCGACCACGTCGTCGCCCTGTCCGACGCGTGGCAGAAGGGCGCGCAGTCCTGGGACTCCGCCACGATGCAGCGCTTCGGCAACGACCCGCTCAACCTCCTCGCCGTCGACGGTCCCCTCAACGGGGCCAAGGGCGACGGTGACACCGCCACCTGGCTGCCGCCCAACACCTCCTACCGGTGCGCCTACGTCGCCCGGCAGGTCGCGGTGAAGCACGCCTACTCCCTGTGGGTCACCCAGGCGGAGAAGGACGCCATGGTCCGGGTGCTGTCCGACTGCCCGGGCGAGCCGCTCCCCGAGGCGGAGCCCGCCCCGCTCATGCCCGAGCTCGAGGGGAGCGCGCCCGCCCAGCCCGCGCCTCCCGCCCCGGCACCGCAGGCGCCCGCCGGCGGTGGCACCGACCCGCAGTACCCGACGTGCAAGGCCGCCAAGGCGGCCGGCTTCGGGCCCTACGTGCGCGGCGTCGACCCCGAGTACGACTGGTACCGCGACGGCGACGGGGACGGCACCGTCTGCGAGTGACGCCCGGGTCAGTCCGGCAGGCGCCGCCGCCCGCGCCGGACCGGACGGGTGTGGATCTGCTGGTTCTTGCCCTCCTTGAGGACCCGGTGGATCAGGTGGGCGTACAGCTCGGGGTTCACCCCGGCCTCCTCTGCTCGACGCTCGGCCGCGTACGCGGCACTGCGCCACTGTCCGCCCGCGCCGGAACGTTGTCACACCATTTTCACCGCGGTGCCCGAGAGCGCGTCGAGGTCTCGCACGGCGTAGCGGTGGTGCTCCCACTCCTCCTCGAGGATCGTGTGCAGGCACGACAGGACCGTCTCCGGGTACTCCGGCGCGTGCGGGTTCGCCCGCGGCGCCGCGAGGTCCTCGGCCGTCACTGATGCGAGGAAGTCGCGCACCATCGCCTGGCGCGAGGCCCGCGCGTCCAGCACCTCGGCGAACGACGGGTCCGTGGCGGAGAAGTCCGCGGCGGTGAAGGCGGCCGACTCCTCGCCGTCGGTGTTGGACAGTCCGACCGGGTGGTAGGGCCTCTCCTGCCCGAGGACCGCCCGGCCCAGCCACGTGTCGGTGGCCATGACGAGGTGACGCAACGTCTGGGCGAAGGACCACTCACCGTCGACGGACTCGTCCACGGTGCCCGGGGGCATGCGGGTCGCGCGGTCAACCGTGGCAGACCACGTGCGCTCCACGGCGGCCCACGCCTCACGCAGGGTCTGCGGCGTCGAGGCCCTGCGTAGCGAGCGCCCCGGGAAGCGACGGTCGAGCTCGGCATCGACGAGGGGGACGACGTCGACCCCGTTGACGAGGAAGGTGCCCTCCTCGAGCAGCCACGGGGAGTCGACCTCCATGCCGGCCACGTCGCTCCCCCGCACGACGACATCGCCGAGGTCGCACACGACGAACCGTGAGCCCCGCAGGCTCCGGTTGCGAAACGTCCTGCCCTGCAGGCTCTCCGCGTCCATGCGGTCAGGGTGGCACGGCGCCCTGCCCCTGGCTCCGGTTTCGCCTGCCCTCTCGCCGCCGGCGGCTGCCGGATCCTGCCACGAAGTGGCCGGCGCGTGGCCTGTGGCAAGCCTGGTGCCTTGACTCCCGGCGCGGCGACACACGGTGAGCCCGAGATGGTGGCAGGTTTCGCGTCCGCGCGGTCCGGCGGCCCTGCCCGGCAGACGTTGAGCCCTTCGGCGCGCTGCACCGGCGAGCCGTGCCCGTCTGCACCCCGGGGCCTGAGGAATCTGCCACAAAGTACCCGGCGCGAGGCGCGGGACAAGGGGTCCGCCTTGACGCGCGGCGCGGCGACACGCGGCGGGGCGGACTTGGTGGCAGGTTCGGCGCGGCGGCGCGGGCGAGGCGGCAGGGCTAGGCGGCGCGGGCTAGCCGGCAGGGCGCGGCGGCGCGGGCGAGGCAGGGCTCGGCGGCGAAGGGCCGGGAGCCGGGCGCCCGCGCGGGGCACCCGACTCCCGGCCCGGGGCAGCCCTTACGGGACGATGACCGCGCGGCCGCGCAGCGTGCCGTCGTGCAGCTTCTCGTAGGCCTTGGGGGCGTCGTCGAGGGAGAAGACCTCGGTCTCGACGCGGACGGCGCCGGTGCGGGCGAGGTCGAGCACCTCGAACAGCTCGGAGCGGTAGCCCCAGTAGGGCGCGCGCACCTGGGACTCGAAGGGCCGGTCGAGGAAGCCGACCGGCAGGCTGCCCGTGCCGACGCCGACCATCACCTGGTCACCGCCCACGGCCACCATCTTCGCGCCGAGGTCCATCGTCGGCTGCATGCCGACGAAGTCGAAGACGGCGGTGGCGCCGCGGCCACCGGTGAGCGCCCGCACCTTCTCCACGGCGCTCTCGTCGGAGAGGAACGCGTGGTGTGCGCCGACGTCGGTCGCGAGCTCGAGCTTGTGCTCCGAGAGGTCGAGCGCGACGACCGTCGCGGGGCTGATCGCGCGGAGGATCTGGATCCCCACGTGCCCGAGGCCGCCCGCGCCGATGACGACGGCGACCGAGCCCGGCACGAGCTTGGCCACGGAGCCCTTGATCGCGTGGTACGGCGTGAGGCCGGCGTCGGTGAGCGAGACGTTCTGCACCGGGTCGAGGTCCCCGAGGGGCACGAGGTGGCGCGGGTCGTCGACGATCATGTACTCGGCCATCGCCCCGGGCGCACCGAGCCCGGGAGGTGCGATGCCGAGCTCGCCGGCCCGCTCGCAGTAGTTCTCGTGGCCCTGCGCGCAGGCGTAGCAGTGGCCGCAGCCCCACGGTCCGTACACCGCCACGGAGGTGCCGACCTCGAGCCCGGTCACCCCGTCGCCGAGCTTGTCGACGACGCCGGCGCCCTCGTGGCCCAGGGTGAGCGGCAGCCCGTAGATGTACTGCTCCTCGGGCAGGCTCATGATGAACGAGTCGGAGTGGCACACGCCCGCGGCGGTGACCTTGAGGCGCACCTGGCCCGGACCGGGTTCCGGGGTCTCGACCTCGACGACCTCGGGGGCGGCGCCGATCGTTCGGTACTGCAGTGCCTTCATCAGATCCTCCTTCGTGGGGGCGGCTCGGTGTTCCGTCCCTCCCCCACAGCATGTCATCGACGTCACATGCCGTCCCGGAGGTGGGGTCAGGCGTGCCCGCCCCCGAGGTGCTGCTCGACGCGCTGGACCTTGGCGCTGAGCTGGCCCTCGTAGCCGGGGCGCAGGTCGGCCTTGAGGACGAGGCTGACGCGCGGGCTGTGGGCGGCGACGGCGTCGCACGCGGCCTTGACCACCGGCATGACCTCGTCCCACTCGCCCTCGATGGTCGTGAACATGGCCGTGGTCTCGTTCGGCAGACCGGACTCGCGCACGACGCGGACGGCAGCGGCCACAGCCTCGGAGACCGAGCCGTCGGCGGAGTCGGTGACGGTGGGGGCGACGGAGAAGGCGAAGAGCATGGCCCTCATCGTAGGCGCGCCGTTCCGGCGACGACGCGTGGTCCGCCCCGCTGCACGCGCCGTCGCCGGTCCGCCGGGTCAGTCGACCCGCCCGGCGTTGAACTCCTCGATCCCGAGCAGCGGGCGGATCTCGCGCTCGACGTCGCCGCGCACGACGTATCTCTTCACCCGGTCGTTGCGCAGCTCGTTGCCCAGCGCGGCCATGATCATGCCCTGGTCCAGGGAGAGGTAGCGCTGGGCGACCGTGCCGCTGCGGACGGCGACGGCGTCGTAGAAGCCGCCGGGGCCGTAGGCGTCGAAGTCACGCCGCAGGTTGGCGAGGTTGTCCAGCGCCTCCCGCCTCGCGTAGGGCAGGGCGAGGAACGAGGCGTGCGGCGTCACGACGCCGTCGCCGTACTCGGCGGGCTCGGCGGGCTCCCGGAAGCACGCCGGGTCGTCCCACCCCGGGTCGACGGTGGTGCGCTCCTGGTCGGAGCTGTACCCGTTCGGCTCCATCCCGATCGGGTCCACCCCGTACTCGCGGTAGCCGCCCGCCGGGTTGCTCGACGGCGAGAAGCCCCAGTAGCCGTAGCCGGCCTCCTCCAGCCCGTGCTCGATGTGGGCCTGGACCGTGAGCGGGTGGTTGACGCCCCAGCTCTGCGGGCCCCAGTCCGCCTCGGGGATGAACAGGTCGACCATGAGCGCCTCGAACATCGACCCGCCCCACGTCGGGACGAGCTGCATGTCCCGGTACCGGTAGGCGCCCTGGAAGACCTCGACGCCGAGGTGCTCCTCCCACTCCCCGACCGGCCGCTGCTCGGGCCAGCTCCAGTCGCAGGTGTCCGGGAACGTCCGGAACATCGAGAAGTAGTGCTCGGGCGGGATCTGCCCCCAGGCGATGCCGAGGTAGCTGGCGATCCGCGGCTCGGTGTTGAGCGTGCCGTAGTGGTGCCCGGTGAACCACACGTCCGGGCCGCGGTCACGGTAGTTGTCCAGGACGGCGGCGGGGTCGGCGGGCGGCTCGTCCCAGAAGCCGCCGCGGAGCTGGCGGACGGCGGGGTCGTAGTAGAACCCGAAGTCCATCGTCGAGCGGATCTCCGCCGCCTGGCCGCGCAGGCGTGGCTCGGCGCGCTCGACGATGAGCAGCGCGGTGGCCAGCCACCCGTTGTCGACGCTGGAGAGGAACGGGTAGACCCGGGCCCCGTCCGTCGGCCAGGTGTAGAGCTTCTCCCCGGTCGCCTCGTCGTACCAGTTGTAGAACATGCCCGAGTGCTCGTGCCGTTCGAGCGTCGCGACCGTCGCGAGTGTCCGGCCCATCCGCTCGTGCGCCTCCCGGCGCGTGATGATCCCGAGGTCGCGGGCGGCGACGGTGCTCCACAGGTAGGCGCCGATGTTCGTCGGTGAGGTGTAGCCGCTGCGGCTGTCGGGGTCGAGGTCGCCCTCGATGTTGTCGGCCGGGAGGCCGGTGCCGGGGTCGACCATGGCCTCGAAGGACGCCCAGGTGTCCTGGGCGTAGGTCATCATCGTGTCCCTGTCCCGACCGGGGTTGCGGTCCGGTCCGGGTCCGGCGCTCGCGACGCCGGCCGTGGCGACGAGCCCGGCGACGGCGACCGCCGCCGTCGCGAGCGCACGCCGACTGCGTGTCCTGTCCCTCATCGTGCGGTCCTCTCCTCGAAGGGGTTGGTCAGGTCGGGCCGGGCGCCTCGTCGGTCACCCGGAGCCGCGTGGTGACCCCGCCGCCCGCGTGCGGGGCGATACGGACGGTGAACGGTCCGGCCTCGCACCGTTCCCGTCCCGCGGCGTCGCGGTAGGACAGCGTCCGCCGGTCGACCTCGAAGACGACCTCGGCGCTCTCACCGGGGGCGAGCGGCACCCGGCGGACGCCGACGAGCTCGCTCACCGGGCGGGAGATCGCGGCGAGGTGGGCGCGTACGTAGAGCTGGACGGTCTCCAGGACGGGACGGGACCCGGTGTTCGTCACCCGCGCCGAGGCACGCACCGTCTCCCCCGGCCCCAGCTCGGCCGCCGAGAGGAGGACCCCCTCGTAGCTCACCGGCGAGTAGCCCAGGCCGTGGCCGAACGGGTACTGCGGTGTGTCGCGGTGGTCGCGGTACCGGCCGACGGTGCCGTCGGGGTCGAGTGGCCGACCGGTCGGGCGCTGGTCGTGGTGGAGGGGCACCTGTCCCGTGGTCCACGGCAGCGAGGCGGGGAGCCGGCCGCTCGGGGGGACGTCGCCGGTGAGCACGTCGACGACGCCGTGCCCGCCCTCGACGCCCGGGTGGAAGACGAGCACGAGCGCCTCGCCCACGTCGGCCAGCCGCTCGAGCGCGAGCGGTCGGCCGGTGAGGACGACGACGACGAGGCGCCGGCTGACCCGCGCGAGCGCCGTGAGCTGCTCCACCTGTCCCGGGGGCGGCTCGAGGGAGGTCACCGAGTTCGCCTCACCGCTGCGCACGGGGTGCTCCCCGACGCACGCGACGACGACGTCCGCCTCCCGGGCGCGCACGAGCGACTCGTCCGGGAAGCGTCCGTCGTCGACGGTGACGACCGCCCCGGCGTACCGCTCCCGGAAGGCGTCGGCGATCGTGACGACGTCCTCCGCGCGTCCGTCGAGCGTCCAGGTGCCGAGCAGCTCGGCGCTCGCCGTCGCGAGGGCGCCGGTGACGTGGAGGCGGCGTGGCTCGGTGAGCGGGAGCACGCCGTCGTTGCGGAGGAGGACGACGGCGCCTGCCGCGGCCCGCCGGGCGAGCGCGCGGTGGTCGGCGGTGAGGTGGACGGCGGCGGGGCGCCCCGGGTCGGTGTACGGGTCCTCGAAGAGCCCGAGCCGCAGCTTGAGGAGCAGGACCCGGTAGGCCGCCTCGTCGACCAGGGCGGCCGGGACGGTGCCGGAGCGGACGAGCCCGGTGAGGTGCTCGTGGTAGGCGCCGCTGACCATGTCGATGTCCACGCCCGCCCGCAGCGCGAGGGCCGCGGCGTCGCGGGTGCCGGTGGCCAGGCCGTGCTGCCGCAGCTCACCGACGGCGTCCCAGTCGCTCACCACGGGCCCGGTGAAGCCGAGCTCGCCCCGCAGGTGGTCGCGCAGGAGCGGGACGTGGGCGGTCATCGGCGTGCCGTCGAGGGTGTGGAACGCACTCATCACGGTCGCGACCCCGGCGTCCACCGCCGCGCGGAACGGGCGCAGGTGACGGTTGTGCAGGGTCACCGGGCCGACGTCGACCTCGGCGTAGTCGCGCCCGCCCTGGGCCAGGCCGTAACCGACGTAGTGCTTGGCGCACGCGGCCATCGCCTCCGGGCCGGCGAGCCGTCCGCCGTCCTGGAAGCCGGCGACCGCGGCGGAGCCGAGGTGCGAGGCCAGCCACGCGTCCTCGCCCCAGCTCTCCGCGACCCGGCCCCATCGGGGGTCCTGCGCGACGTCGAGCATGGGCGCGAACGTCCAACGGATGCCGTCCGCGGTGGCCTCGCGGGCGGCGACGCGCGCGCAGTCGCGGACGATCTGCGCGTCGAAGCCGGCCGCCTGCCCGAGCGGGACCGGGAAGACGGTGCGGTGCCCGTGGATGACGTCCCGGGCGACGAGGAGCGGCACCCCGAGCCGGGAGGTCTCCACCGCGGCCCGCTGGAGGGCGTTGACGGCCGCGGCCTGCGTGCCCGCGTCGCGGACGTTGCCGGCGTGCTCGCCGCTCGCGACGATGCACGTGCCGAACTCGGCGGCGGCGAGCGCGGCGGCGTCCCGGTGCGGGTCGGGGTTGGCGACCTGGTGGAGCTGGCCGACCTTCTCCTCGGGTGTCATGGCGTCGAGCAGGAGGGCGGCGCGTTCCTCCTTGGGGAGCGCGGGGTCGGCCCAGGGCCGCTCGTCCGCGACGCCGGTCTCGCTCACGGCAGGTGCACCTCCAGCTCGGGGCCGCCCGGGCTGAGCGCCGTGGCGAGCTCGGCGAGGTCGACCACCAGCCCGCCGGCGCGGTAGGGGTTCGACGTCCGCTCCCCGGGGAGCTCGCGGCCCGCGAGAGCGAGCCGGTCGACGCCGTGCCCGCGGGCACCGACGTGGTAGCGCAGCCGCAGCAGCCCACCGGCCAGCGGCACGGTGGCGGTGAGCCCGTCGAGCTCGACCGGCAGCACCGGGTCGACCTCGACCCGGTCACCGCGCCGGCGTACTCCGAGCAGGCTCTGGGTGACGACGCGGACGAGGACCCCGGGACCGGAGGAGTAGATGCGCCACCCGGCCTCGAACCCCGCGCGGCCGTCGAGCACCTCGGGGTACCGGGCGGCGAAGTCCGCGCGGTCGAGGACGGCGGCGTCCGAGCTCGAGGCGTAGGTGTTCGCCTGACGGCGACGGGCCCCGGGGACGAGGCCGGGCACCGCGGGCGCGAGCGTCTGGCGGATCCCCAGCCACAGCGCGTCCGCATCGCCCCAGCGCGCCATCGCCTCGCACCACCTCAGGTGGGCGTGGACGTACATGAGGCCGATCTCGCGGCCGACGAACGTCGCCGTCTCGGCCCGCTGGAAGTGGCGGGTCTCCCCGCCGTGGTAGCCCGGTGGCCGGTCGAAGAGCCGGACGCCGTCGGCGCCCATGAGGTGCGCCCGCACGAGGTCGACGTGGTGGGGCGCCTCGGCCGGGTCGAGGAGGTCGGCCGCGAGGGCGTGGATCGTCTGCAGCGCCCCGTGGCGCAGGCCGGTCTCGGTGTCCCGCGGGTGGACGAGGTACCGGCGCACGGTCCCGGGCTCGCCGGCGAGCTGGGCGTATCCGGCGAGCTCGCCGTCGACGAGGAGCAGGCGCCGCAGGTCCGCGGCGACGGCGCCCGCCTCGGCCCGCAGCCTTTCGACCTCGCCGGTCTCGGCTGCGCCGGAGGCGGCGAGGCCGTCGGCGAGCGTGTCGAGGGCCTGGTGCTGGAGCGTGACCGTCCACGTGCTCACCAGGCTCGTCGCCATGGTCGGGTCGGCGGGCTGGAGGGAGTCGTTCCAGTCGCCGTGGCCGTAGGCGACGAGGTGCGTGCCGGGCAGGTAGCCGGCGCGCGCGTGGTCGAGGGCACGCATCACGTGGTCCCGCACGGGAGTGGGCGTCCGCCCGGAGGCCCACGGGACGGTCTCGGCGAGCACCGACCCGTCGCCGGAGGCGAGGAGGTAGCGGCCCAGGGCGAGGACCGGCCAGTGGACGATGTCGCCGTGCGCGGGTCCCCACCGGAACCCCTCGTCCCCAGGCAGGAAGCCGAAGGCCTGCGGCCAGCCGCCGTCGTCGTCCTGGGCCGCGAGGACCGACAGGAGCAGGGCGCGGGCGTCGGCGAGCCGGTCGAGGGCAAGGAGCAGCTCGAGCGGCCCCTGCGTGACGTCGCGGGTGCCCCACGCGCCGCCCGTGTACTGCTCCAGGCCGCGCGGGGAGAGGAAGTGGACGAACGCGTCGCGCACCAGCCAGGGCAGGCTCACCGCGAGGTCCTCGGCGCCCGGCGCACCGGCGACGTCGATCGCGGTGACGTCGGTCCACCAGTCCGCGCCCGACGGTGGCGGGGAGGCGGCGGGAGGCACGTCCCGCTCCACCCGCAGCCGCCACCGGGCGGCGGTCACCGCCTCGGTCCCGAGGGTGAGGACGTCGTGGACGCGCGGGACGCCGTCGTCGAACAGGGGCGCGTCGTCGCCCGGCACGAGGGGCACCGACGAGTGCACCCGCAGCCGCGACCGGACACCGCCCGGCCCCTCGACGTGGACGTCCACGCCGCCGGGCGCGCTCTCGGCGCGGACCGCGCCCGGCCGGGCGGGCAGCGGCTCCGTGTCCGTGGCGAGGTGCAGGGCGAGGAGCAGCCGCCGCGCCCGCCCCGTGAGGGTCACCCGGAGCGTGATCTCGTGCTCCGCGGCCGGCGCGCGCGTCAGCACCTCGACGGCGTCGCCGTCCTCGAGGAGGTAGGTCCAGCGGGCCGAGTCGGGGGTCATGGCGAACGCCGTGGGCAGGTCGAGCAGCCGCCACCGGCCCTCGTCCTCGACGAGCACCCGCAGCCCGTGCGCACGGTGCAGGCCGAGGTAGCCGCGCACCGTGGTGAGCACGCGGCCGTTCGTCACGTGGCCGCGGGTGAGGTAGGACAGCGGCGAGCCGGTCATCCAGGCCGTGGCCGTGAGGCCGGCGGGGTCGGGCGCGGCGGTGGCCCCGGTGCGCAGGATCGTCCCGTGCGGGCGCAGCACGGCGAGCTCCTTGGCCTGCGTGACGACGTGCGCGTCGGGGGTGAAAAAGGACAGCAGCGCGCCGTCCTCACCGCGCTCGACGGCCCGCCAGGGGGCCGGCCAGCGGGCCTCGAGCGCGGCGTCGTCGGCGGGCACGGCCCGCAGCTCGCGGCCCCGGTCGTACGCGCCGGTCGGGGCCGGTTCGCCCGGCGGTACCGGGTCGGCGGTGTCCGGCGGCCGGGTGTCGCGGGCCAGGGCGAGGGCCACCTCGGCGTGGGCGACGTCGTCGGGCGACGTGGCGGCGGGGTGGTCGGGCAGGAGGAGCCCGGCGAAGGTGACGCGCAGCTCCTCGCCCCGCCCGAGCACGGTGCGTGAGGTCTGCAGCGCGAGGAGGCTGTGCTCGTGCTGGCGGCGCCGGCCCGGCAGGTCGCCGGCGGGGCCGCAGGGGGTCCCGGTCCGCCCGGCCCAGCCGTGGACGTCCAGCGCGTCGGTCGCCCACCCGGCGACGGGGGCGTCCGCGGCGAGGACGCACCACGGGTGCCGCCCGTCCTGCGCGAGGTTCTGCCGCACGGCGAGCGCGGTGCCGGTGGGGCCGGTGAGCGGCGTGAGGTCGAGGTACTGGCTGACGTAGAGCTCGTTGGCGCGCAGCGCCGCGGTGCCCGCCAGCGCGGGGTCGTGGGTGTGGACGAGGTCGACGTCCCGGGCCGCCCCGCCGTCGTTGGTAACGACGACGTGCCACGCCCATGCCGCTCGGGCCGGGTGCAGGGTGAGGACCGCCCGCCAGCGCAGCCCGCCGCCGCCCGGTCCGTCCCGGGTCGTGCCGGTGACGACGAGCGTCCCGTCCCGCACGGCGGCCGCGGACCCCGAGCCGGCGCCGAGCATCGGGTGACGCTCCCCGGTCACCCGGTCACGGAGCCACAGCTGGACCAGCCCGGCCTCGAAGGGCGACGCCGGGTGCTGGACGAGCTCGAGGCCGTCGTGGGTGAGCGAGGCCAGTCCTCCGCCGGCGACGACCAGCGCCCGCAGCCCCCCGCCCCCGCGCAGCTCGACGGGGAACCGCGTCCCGGTCACTTGATCCCCGTCATCGCGACTCCCTGGACGAAGTACCGCTGGAGGAGCAGGAAGACGACGAGCACGGGGACGACGACGACCACAGCGCCGGCGAGGAGCAGGCCGTAGTCGGTGTTGTTCTGCCCGGTGCTGTACAGCGCGAGCGCGACGGGCAGGGTGTACTTGTCCTCCGTCGTCGCCACCACGAGCGGCCACAGGAAGTTGTTCCACGAACCGAGGAAGGTGAGGATCGCGAGCGTCGCGAGCGCCGGCCTGGCCAGCGGCATGACGATCCGGGCGAAGATCCGCAGCTCGCTCGCGCCGTCGACGCGGGCGGCGTCGATGAGCTCGTCGGGGATTCCGAGGAAGAACTGACGCATGAGGAACACCCCGAAGGGCGCCGCGAGGAACGGCAGGATGAGCCCCGCGTAGGTGTTGACGAGGCCGAGGTTGGCGACGAGCACGAACAGCGGGACCAGGGTGACCATCCCGGGGATCATCAGCGTGCCGAGGACGATGCGGAACAGCGCCTTCTTCCCGGCGAAGTCGGACTTGGCCAGGACGTAGCCGAGCATCGAGCAGAACACGAGGTTGCCGATCGTCACCGCCACCGCCACGAGGGCGGAGTTCGTGAAGAACTGCGGGAAGTCCAGGCGCTGGAAGAGCTCGCGGAAGTTGTCGAGCGTCGGGGCCTCGGGCCACCAGGTGGGCGGGACCCGCCGGATCTCCCCCTCGCTCTTCACCGAGCTCAGCGCCATCCAGATGAACGGGCTCGTGACGACGACGAGGCCCAGCCCGAGGAGGAGGTAGGCGAGCAGGTGGGGACGGGCCCCGCCGATCCGGTACTCCGTGGTGCGTCGGGACCGTGCCCGGCGCTCACGCGCGGGTGCGCTCATCGTCCGACCTCCTTGTTCGCGACGACGACGCGACGACGGCGCCGAGGAGCCTCCCGCTCCCCGAGCAGCCAGAACTGCACGAGGGCGAGCAGGACGACGGCGACGAAGAGCACGTAGCTCATCGCGGCCGCGTACCCGTAGTTCCCGAAGCCGAACTGGTTGTACGTCTCGAAGGCCACCGACAGGGTGGAGTTCAGCGGTCCGCCCTGCGTCATGACGAAGGGCTCCTCGAAGAACTGGACGTAGCCGATGCCGGTGATGACCGCACCGAACAGGAGCGTCGGGCGCAGGGTCGGCACGGTGATGTACCGGAAGCGCTGCCACGCCCCGGCGCCGTCGAGCGCGGCGGCCTCGTGGAGGGAGGCCGGCACGCCTTGCAGGCCTGCGAGGAAGATGACGATGAGCGTGCCGATCGACCGCCACGTGGCCATCGCGATCATCGAGGGCATCGCCCACGTGGTGCTCGCCAGCCAGTTGGGCCCCTCGACGCCGAACCAGCCGAGCACCTCGTTGAGCATGCCCTGGTCCGGGTGGAGCAGGAACCGCCAGACGACGGCGACGGCGACGATGCTCGTGACGGCGGGCATGTAGTAGCCGACCCGGAAGAACGTCGTGAGCCGCGTGACCCCGGCGTTGAGGACGACGGCGACGGCGAGGGCCAGCGCGAGGGTCAGCGGGACGCCGACGAGGACGAAGTAGGCCGTGTTGAGGGCGGCCTTGCGGAACGTCGCGTCCTGGAGGACGGCGACGAAGTTGTCCAGGCCCACGAACTCGACCGCGAGCGGGTCGCGCAGGTCGCGGCTGCGGATGTCGGTGACCGCCATGAGCAGCGACATGATCACCGGGCCCGCGGTGAAGACGGTGAAGAGGAGCGCGAAGGGCAGGGCGAAGCCCCAGGCCGCCCGGGTGCGGCGGCGGTAGAGCGGGGGACGCTTACGAAGCGCGTAGGTGGCGTCCGTCCGGTCCGGCGCCGGGGCGTCGGACCGAACGGTGGTGCGGGAGGACATGGCTACAGCCCGGTCCCGATGGCGGTGGCCTGCTCCTGGATGGCCGTGGCGACCTCCTGGGGGTCGGCGTCGGCCTTCGCCAGCTGTTCGAGCTGGGTGTCGATGACGCTGGCGACCTCCTCCCACGTGGGGATGGAGGGCGGGGCGGACGCCGTCTCGAGCTGCTCGCCGAACACACCGAGGTACTCGTCGTCGGCGATCGCCGGGTCGTCCCAGGCTGCGCTCACCGACGGGAGGTCGTTGACCGTCTCGTACCACGCGACCTGGGTCTCGGGCCGGCTCAGCCACTCGACGAACTTCCAGGCGGCGTCGCGGTTCTCGGAGTCCTCGAAGACGGCGAGGTTCGCGCCGCCGATGAACGAGCCGGGCCGGGTTCCCTCCGGCAGCGGGGCGAGGGAGACCTGCTCCATGCCGGCGCTGTCGAGCTCGGTGAGGAGGCCGACGTGCCACGGCCCGGAGACGAAGGAGGCGATCTCCCCGGCCATGAAGTCCGGCTCCAGGGCCCCCTGCGGCAGGTCGGTCGGGGCGAGCCCGTCGGTGAAGAAGGACTGGAAGTAGGTGAGCGCCTCGACGAACTCCGGGGTGTCGAAGGTGAACTCCGTGGCGTCCTCGTTGGTGATCACGGCGCCGGCCTGCCAGGCGAAGGGGAGGAACGTCTGCCAGGCTCCGGTCTGGCCGGGCTGGAGGTTGATCCCCCACTCCGCGCCGTTCGCCTGTGCCTCCTCGGCCATCGCGGTGAGCTCTGCCCAGTCGGCGGGCGGCTCGCTCACGACGTCGTCGCGGTAGTAGAGGACGCGGGTCTCGACGTACCACGGCACCCCGTAGTTCGTGCCGCCGACGTCGGTGCTGTCCCAGGCGCCCTCGAAGAACACGGACGGGTCGATGAGGTCCGGGGTCGGGTCGAGCGCGCCGGTCGCGGCGAACTCACCCATCCACGTCGTCCCGATCATCGACACGTCTGGCGTCTGGCGGCCGGCGATCGCGGTGGCGATCTTGTCGTGGGCCGCGTCCCACGGCACTGCCGTGACGTCGACCTGGACGTCCGGGTTCTCCTCGACGAACGCCTCGGCGAACGCACCGAGCGCCTCGCCCTCGGTACCCATCGCCCAGACCTCGATGGTGCCGCTCGCCTCGCCCTCGGTGATCTCGGGGGCGCCCTCACCGTCCCCGGCGCCGCCACCGCCGCCGTCCTCGCTGCGGCCGCACGCGGTGACGCCGAGTGCGGTGATGGCGAGCACCGCGGCGCCCGCTCGGATGTTCCTGTTCACGGCTGGTCCTCCTCGTCGGGGTCCGTTCTCCGTCCAGGGCGCGATCTATGCGCTTAACACCGCGCCACGGCGACCGTAGGGCGAAGCGGTGTGACCTGCAACACATACGCGCGAGGGATCGCGAGCGCGGCCTCAGCGTGGTGCGGTGCAGCCGCAGGACTCCCGGGTGAGCAGCCGCAACGGGAAGGTCCGGACGAGCGGGCCGGCGTCCGGGACGGCGAGGGACTCGGTGAGGATCTCGACTGCCGCGCGGCCGATCGCCTCCATGGGCTGGCGGACCGTGGTGAGCGACGGACTGGCGACCCGCCCCGCGACCACGCCGTCGAAGCCGGTGACCGCGACGTCACGCGGCACGCAGTAGCCGGCGTCGCGCAGCACCTGGACGACCTCGAGCGCGTGCTGGTCGCTCGCGCAGACGAGGGCGGGTGGTACCGCACGCCGGGCGGCGAGCCGGCGGACCACCGGGTAGGGGTCCACGGCGGCGAGCGGGGTGGGGTCGAGCACGGCGCGCGGCACGGGGAGGCCGAGGTCCCCCAGCGCGGCCTGCATCCCGGCGAACCGCTCGGCGTAGTCCGGCATCTCCGGCGCGCCGACGAACTCCAGGCGGGTGATCCCGTGCTCGCGCACGAGGTGCTCCGTGACGGCCCGCGCGCCGCCGGCGTTGTCGACCCGGACCTGGTGGAGGTCACCGGGTGCGTCGGGCATGGCGAACCCGACGACGGGCAGCCGTCGCGCGAGCTGGGCGAGGACCTCGGGCTTCTGGGTGCCGGGGAAGACGGCGAGCCCGTCGACCCGGCTGGCGATGTCGAGCATCCGGCCGCCCTCGGCGCCCGGTCCGCGCCCGACCAGGAGGGTCCGTCCGCGCCGTGCGCACTCGAGCTGGAAGCCTCGCTGCACCTCGTCGACGTAGAGCGGGTAGACCCGGAAGTCCTCGGCGTCGGCGTCGTCGGCGAAGGCGCGACGCTCGCCGTCGTCCCGGTCGGCGGCCTCGACCCGGACGCGGCGGGCGCCGCGGGAGCCGTCCGCCTCGAGGAACATGTCGAAGGCGTACAGGCCGAGCACACCCGTGCGGCCGTGCGCGAGGCCGCGCGCGCTCGCGTTGGGCACGTACTCGAGCCGGCGGGCCGCCTCGAGCACGACCTCGCGCGTACTCTCGCGCACCCGCTCGGGGCGCCGGAAGGTGAAGGAGACGGTGGCGATCGAGACGCCCGCCGCCTGCGCGACGTCGTACACCGTTGCCCGTTTCCGCACGCTCCCCCCTTCCGCCGCAGTCCGCACGAGGCCGGGCCGGGCCGATACGGGTGCCGTGCCGGTCGTGCGGTCCTGCAGTGGCTCCTGTTCCTCGTCCCGGGGCGGCCCGAGGTGCCGGCCCCGCCGAGCAGCATGTCACCCGGGCCGCGGACCGGCCCGCGAAGGACCTCACGGTCAGGTGAGGAGCGGGCGCGGCCGCCGGGGGTCGCTCGACCTCGGCGAGGGGCGTGCCGCGGCGCTAGGCGCCGGCAGGGTGCGAGGCGAGGTACTCGCGCCAGGTGAGCGTGCCCGCAGGTTCGGCGGTGGTGACGAAGGGCCCTGCGCGGAAGGCGGTCCCCAGGCTCCCGGGCACGCGGACGGGGACGAGCACCCGGCGTCGTTCGCTGACCTCGAGCCACTGCCGGGCGGCCTCCCGCAGGCCGAGCACCTCCGGGCCGCCGAACTCCACGACGTCGTGGCTCGGACCCGCCGTGAGGAGCTCGAGGAGCCGGCGGGCGACGTCGCCGGTGTGCACGGCCTGCGACCCGATGCCCGGGTCGTAGGGGATGACGGGCAGCCGGGCCGCCGCCCGCAGCACCGCGTCGATGAGCGAGTAGAACTGCGTGGCACGCAGGACTGTCCAGGCCGGTCCCGAGGAGCGGACGATCCGCTCGGCCTGCACCTTGATCCGGAAGTAGCCCCACGGGACCACGTCGGCCCCGACGATGGAGACGTAGAGCAGGTGCCGCACGCCCGCGGCCCGGGCGTCGGCGGCGAGCCGGCGCGTCCCCTCGACGTCGACCTCCCGGGTGTAGCCGCGCCGGTACGGGGCGGAGGCGAGGTGGACCACGGTGTCGACGTCGTGCAGGGCCGGCACCAGTCCCTCGCCGGTCGCGAGGTCCCCGCGCACCCAGGACACCCCGTCCTGGTCCGGACGGGCGACCCGGCTGAGCGCGCGCACCTCGTGGCCCGCACCCCGCAGCACGGGCACCACGTCACGACCCAGCGCGCCGGAGGCACCGGTGACGAGGACCCTCATCGCGCGACCCTCGCCTGTCGGTAGAGCAGCGGCTCCGGGACGACGCGCCGGTCGGCGAACGCACGGAGCACGAAGCGGCGGAAGCTCGGCTTGAGGGCCAGCGACGGCAGGACGTCGCGGAGACGGTCCCACCGGCAGTGGTTGACGAGGGTGAAGGGCACCTGCGCCGCAGGGCCGGGCTCGAGGACGGTGGAGTTGTCCAGCCCGGTCTCCTGCTCGAACCATCCGGCGGTGTGCTCCCAGACGGCGAGGTTCGTCGCGACGTCCGGGGCGGAGAAGTAGTTGAAGAGGAAGACCCCGGGACGCTCGTGGTCGACGGGTGCGATGCGCCGGACGTTGCTGCCGGCGAACGATGCCGTCGTGTGGCCCTGCGAACGCACGACGCGCGTGAGGACGGTCGCGGCAGCTCCCGCGGCGACGCCCTCGGCGGAGGTGGGCGACGTCGTCTCCACGAGCACGACGACGTCGTAGCGCGCCGGGCGTCCGCCCGCACGTCGCCGGGCGGGCCCTCCGGGCGGGCGGACGAGCGCGGTGAACACGTCGGCGCGGACGACGCGCGGGTCACGCCGCAGGACGCGCGCCGTCGCCGCCACCCGGTCCGCCAACGCCCGGCGGCGGCGGCTGGGCAGCGCGACGGGCAGTCGCCAGGTCCCGCTGTCCACGGCGAGCAGGACGAACCCGTGCCGCGACGGCGCCACGAGCGGCGCGCGAGTCCACCGCGGCCGCGCCGCGGGTGTCGGCGACGTCGTCCGGGCGGCGTGGGACCACCGCGCAGTGCGTGCGGCCGTGGTCGCCGCCGGTCGTGGGCTCATGGCTCGTCCACCTCACTCTGGTCCGCGCGGCACCGGCGGCGGCGCAGGACCAGGGCTGCGCCGAGGAGCACGGCGAGGAGGCTGAGCACCCAGGGGTCGCTCCCCCGACCGCCGAGCTCGCGGTCGAGGACGTGGGAGACGGCGTGGGCCACGGCGGCGGTGGTCGCGCCGAGCAGTGCGACCGACAGGGCGTCATGCCAGACCAGCACCCCGAGCAGCGCGACGCCGACGCCGATCTGGAACGCGCCGACGTCGTGGAGCAGGTGGAGGTTGAACGGGTCGAACATCGCGACGTGCTCGTGGAAGGAACGGGGCCGGAGGAACGCCCACACGCCGGGCACGAGGAAGGCCGCCGCACCGACGACGACGGCGGCGGCGGTGAGGACCGTGCCGTTGCGCGTCGTCCGTCGGTCAGTCGGGACGCGGACTCCAGCCATGTACCAGACGGTACAACTCGACCGGCTCCCCCACAAGGGGCCCAGGACGCACTCAGGCGCCCGCCGTGCGGGCCGCGCCGAGCTCGCGCAGACCGGCGAGGAGGATCTCGGTCACCAGGCGGGCGTACCGGCCGCCGGCGTCGAGGTCGGGGTCGAACGCGGTGACCTGCACCCCGACGGCGCCGGGAGCCAGGGCGGTGAGCAGCTCGACGAGCCGCTCCGGGCTCAGCCCGCCGCCGTCGGGGCTGTCGACGGCCGGCATGACCCCTGGGTGGAGGACGTCGAGGTCGACGTGCAGCCAGTAACCCCGCCCGGCGGCGGCGACGCCGCGCCTCACCCGGGCGACCGACCCGGGCAGGTCCTCCATCACCTCCGGAGCGGTGACGACGTCCGCGAGCACCTCGGACGCCTCGCGATGCCCCTCGTCATCGACGCGGCAGCCGACGTGCACCGTGTCCCCCGGCCGGAAGTAGGGCGACCGTTCCTCGACGTCGGCGACCGCCGGCCAGTGCAGCCCGACGACGGCGGCGAGGTCCTCACCGGCGACGCTCGCCACGGCGTCGCTGTTGCCGGGGTGGCGGAAGTCGGTGTGGCCGTCGACGTGGACCAGGCCGAACCGCCCGCGGCGCCGCAGCGCCAGTCCGCCACCGAGCAGGATGCTGCAGTCACCCCCGAGGACGAGCGGCACGTGCCCGCGGTCCAGCACCTGACCGATCCGGTCGGCGAGCCGGCGCGCATGGTCGACCAGTGCCTCCTCGTTGCGCACCCGGCCCGGGCGGACCTCGTGGCGGTACCGGCCGGGCAGGACGACACCCGCCTCGACCGCCCCCAGGGCCGCGAACCCCGCGAAGAGCCCTGCCTCGCGCAGCGCCTCCGGCGCCTTCGCGGCTCCAGGCGCCGCGCCCGGCTCGGGCGGGCGCAGGCCGAGGTTCGACGGCGCGGAGACGAGGGCGATCACCGCTCAGCCCTCGGGGACCGGCACGTCCGGGCGGGCGGCGGCGCCGACGAGGTCGAGCAGGAGCCGGTAGGCGTCGTCGACGCCCGTCCGGTCACCGGTGACGAGCAGGTCGAACAGCAGCCCGCGGACGGTGGCGAGGCCGAGACGGGCCTGGGTACGGGCGCGCGCGGCATCGATGCCGCCGGCGGCGATCTCGCCGGCGAGGACGTCGAGCCACGGCCCGACGAGCCCTGTCGCGAGCGCCTGCGCGTGAGCCCGCCCCTGCATCGCGTGGGCGGAGAGCTCGAAGAACAGCGGGCCATACCTCGTCGCCGGGCCGACGACGTGCTCCCAGAACCGCTCGGCCACCTCGCGGGGCGTAGCGGCGTCGTCGGAGCTCGCGACGACGGTGAACGCCTCCCGCTGGAGCCGCTCGACCTCGCCGACGACGGCCGCCAGCAGCCCTTCACGGGAGCCGAAGTGGTAGATGAGCATCCGGTGGCTCGTGCCGACGGCGGCGGCGATCGACCGCAGGCTCTGCCCGTCGACGCTGTGGTCGGCGAGGTGGTCGACGACGGCGGCGAGCAGCTGCTCGCGTCCGCTCAGCGCTGAGGTTCCGGCCATGGACCAGATGATACACGTCGGCGTACCATCTGGTACACACGGGCGTACCGAGAGCGGGCGTACCGAGAGGGGACCGCACCATGACCGAAGAAGTGACCGCGACCGTGGAGGTCGACGCGCCGGCGGACGCGGTGTGGGAGGTGCTCACCTCCCCAACGCGATGGCCTGCATGGACCGACTCGGTGACGGAGGCGGAGCTGCTCGACGAGCGGTTCGGCCCGGGAGCGCGGGTGCGCGTCGTCCAGCCGGGCCTGCGCCCGGCGGTGTGGACGGTGACCGAGATCGAGGAGGGGCGCGCCTTCACCTGGACCTCGCGCTCCCCCGGCGTCCTCACCACCGCCTCCCACGTCCTGCTCCCGGCCGGGCCCGAGCGCACCCGGCTGCGTCTGCACCTGCATCACGACGGGCTCCTCGCACCGCTCGTGCACCGTCTCCTCGGCGCGCGCACCCGCCGGTACGTCGAGATGGAGGCGCGCGGCCTCAAGGCCGCCGCCGAGGCGCGCACCCCCACCCCCTGACCCGTGCGACGCGCCGCCCGGCCACCCGAGCCGCTCGCCGAGTCCTCCTGCCGCCCCGCCCTCCCGCCGAGGTCGCACATCTCCCTCCCGGGTCACCCGATGTTTCAGGCGACCCGCGACGGAACGTGCGACCTCGGCGAAAGCGGGGCGCGGCCCGGCGGGGGTCAGGTCACGCTGAGGAACCTCACGTAGTCGAACACCGCCTCCGTCGCGGGGCTGGCACCGCCGCCGGTGTACAGCCCCACCCGCGCGTCGGTGCCGGCGGGCAGGGTCCACGTCGCGCCCCAGCGCCACGTCTCCCCGTCGGTGGAGAGTGCCGAGCGGTACAGGTGCTCACCGGCGTCGTTCGTCGTGTGGTGGATGCGCAGCCACGTCGTGTCGGCCGGCGGGCCGCTCGTGTGGCCGCCCCAGGACAGGAAGCCGTCCTGGCGCACCTCCTTGCCGAACTCCACCTGGCGGGTGTTCCAGATCGCCACGTGTCCCAGTCGCAGGAAGGTGTCGTCGTCGGCGTGCACGATGAGCCCGCCCTGCTGGTAGTTGCGCACCTCGGTGTCCCCGAGGTCCAGCGTCATCCGCGTCTCGACGATCCAGTCGCCCTCGGGCGGCTCGTGCAGGAGCACCCCTCCGGTGCCCCCGGGCCCGACGAGGTCTCCGGCGCCGACCGGCCAGACGAGCGCGCCGCCCTCGACGCGGGCGCCGGCGTCCTGCCGCACCCACTCCCAGCCGGCGAGGTCGGCGTCGGTGAACTCCTCCTCGAGGAGCACGTCACCGGCCTGCGGCTCGGCCACCGGTGTGGTCACCGGCTCATGGGCGGCGTTGACGGACAGGTTGTCCACGTGGGCGCCGCGGCCGACCATCTCCAGCGGGGCGGAGCGCAGGACCCCGGGCCGCAGGTCGAGGGCGACCTCGGCGACGACGTCGCCCAGGCGCGACTCCGACAGCCTCGCCCGCACCTCGCCCTCGACGAGGTGCACCTGCAGCGCCGTCCACACCGACAGGTCGTACCCGGGCGGGATCGCCGCGGTCACCTCCTCCTGGAGGCGGCCGTGCCCGTACTCCACGTGCAGCTCCCGCCGCCCCGGGTCCACGCTCACCTCGACCTGGTTCGACCCGCGGCCGAGCCGCAGCACGAACGGGTCGGGCTGACGGGTGCGCAGGTCGAGCTCGACGTGCACCTCCTGCGGCGCCGCCTCCGGCGTCCACACCCGGCCGCGGAGCAGGGCGTGGCCCCCTGACTGCGGGTCGGTGTCCGCGCGGTAGGAGCCGCGCAGGACGTTCCCCTCGGCCGGGTCGGTGACCGTCAGCCCCAGGAGCGAGCCGCTCACCGGACCGGGCTGCGGACCCTCGCTCGGCCCGGCGCCGCCGCGGGTCACCGGCCAGCCGTCCACCCAGTCGAGCCGGTCCATGAGCGTGGGGCGGCGGTTGACGCCGCCGGGCTCCGCCAGCCACGGGTCCTCGCGGTCGATGGCGTGGTAGAGGATCCAGTCCTGCCCGGACAGGTCGGTGACGACGGCGTGGTGCCCGGCGCCGATCCACCGGTTGCCGTTCTGGACGAGCACCTGGGTGCCGCCGGGCCGGGTGTCGAGCAGCGAGACGCCCTCGTGGTCGACGAAGGGCCCGAGCGGGCTCTGCGAGCGGCCGGCGAACACGCTGTACCCGGTGGACGGGCCGGCGCAGCAGTTCGCGGAGGACGCCATGAGGTAGTACCAGCCGTCGCGCTCGAGGACGTAGGCGCCCTCGAACTTGTCGTTGACCGCCACCTGGGTCGCCTCGCCGACGGCGCGCAGGCCGGTCTCGTCGAGCTCGCTCACCCACAGGCCGCCGTAGTAGCTGCCGTAGTAGAGGTACCGGGTGCCGTCGTCGGTGGCGAGCATCGAGGGGTCGAAGGTCCAGAGGAAGCCGCCGCCGTCGGGCCGGGGCGGCACGACCGGCTCCTCGGTGGGGGTCCACGGGCCGGTCGGGGTGGGCGCCGTCGCCGCCCCGATCGCGGAGTCGTCACCGGCGTTGAGGACCGTGTCGGTCACCGTGTAGTACAGGACGTACTGACCGTCGACGTACCGGATGTCGGGCGCCCAGAAGAACGACGTCGCCGTCGCCCACCCGGGCCGGGTGTCCTCGTCGAAGATCGTGTCGACGTACTCCCAGTCGACGAGGTCGCGGGAGCGCGAGACGTGCATGAGCCCGAACTCCCCGCCCTCGACGAGCGGGTCGGACGTCGCGTACAGGTACCACCAGCCGTCCTTGCCGCGAATGACGGCGGGGTCGGCGTAGGTGTCGGAGAAGCCGGCCGTCACCGGGTTGGTGTACTCGGTGGCCGCGGGGGTCTCCTCCTGCCGGCGAGGGCCGGCGGCCTGGGCCGGGGCGAGCGCCCCGGCGGTGAGGACGAGGACGAGCGCGGCGAGCGCGGCGGTCCTCCTCGGGCGGGTCGTGCGGTGGGTCATCACGTCTCCTCGGTGAGTCGGTGTCAGGGCACGACGACGGACGGCCGCGCGCCGTCCCACTCCAGGGGCAGCACGTTGAGGCCGCGGTAGGAGGTGTCGGCGTACCAGGAGTGGAAGACCAGGTGGTCCTCGCCGTCCGGGCCGGTGACGACGTCCTGCCCGCCGGGCCCGATGAAGCGCCCGCCGGTGGCGTCGGTGGTGAGCAGCGGCCCGTCGGCCTTCTCGTACGGGCCCTCGACGGCGGGCGCCGTCGCGTACCCGATGGCGTACTCCGCGCCGCCGTAGTCGTTGGCGGAGTAGAGCAGGACGTAGGTGCCGTCCCGCCGGACGAGGGTGGGCGCCTCGACGAGGTTGCCCTCCCACGGCTGGTCCTGGACGAGCAGCCGCACCGGCTCCCCCGCGAGGGCGAGGCCGTCGGCCGTGAGCGGGGCGAGCTGGAGCCAGGTGTCCAGCCCGCAGCAGTTGCCGTCGTTCTTCCACAGCAGGTAGCGGGTGCCGTCCTCGTCGCGGAACGTCGAGGCGTCGATGGCCCCGCCCTCCTCCTCCGGGCACACGACCATCTCCTCCCCCGCGACGGTGAACGGGCCCTCGGGGCGAGCGGACGTCGCGACCCCGACGCACTGCAGGTAGGGGTCGGCGTTCGTCGCGGTGAAGTACAGGGCGAAGGTGCCGTCGTCGAGCTCGGTGACCTCCGGCGCCCACGTCTTGCCCGGGATGGTCCACGACGACGGCAGCTCCGGCAGGGCGTCGTCGAGCAGCTCCCACGTCTCGAGGTCCGTCGAGCGGGCCACCCGCACGTTGCGCAGGTTCCCGTTCGTCGCGTAGGCGTAGTAGACGCCGTCGACCTCGAGGACGTCGGGGTCGGGGAAGTCGTCGGCGATCACCGGGTTCACGTCCTCGACCGCGGACGTCGCGGCGGATGGGGACGGCGGGTCCGCCCCGCCCTCGCCCGTCCCGCCCCCGCACGCGGCGAGCACGCCGGCGCCGGCCAGCGCCGCCGTGAGCCGCCGCCCGCTCACCCCTTGAGCCCCGAGCGGGAGACGCCCTCGATGATGTACCGCTGGAGGAAGACGTACATCGCCAGCACCGGGATGCTCGCGATGACCGCCCCCGCCATGAGGAGGTCGTAACGCACGGCGTTGGCCGTCTGCAGGGTCGACAGGCCGGCCGGCAGCGTCTGGATCTCCGGGCTGAACAGGACGTACACCGGCCACAGGAAGTCGTTCCAGTTGGTGAGGAACGACAGCAGCGCGAGCGTGGCCAGCGCGGGCCGGGCCAGCGGCAGGGCCACCTTGTAGAAGGTCTGCCACTGGTTCGCGCCGTCCAGCCGGGCCGCCTCCTCCAGCTCCCCCGGCAGGCCGACGAAGAACTGCCGCATGAAGAAGACGCCGAACGCCGAGGCCGCCGTCGGCACGATGATGGCGAGCAGGGTGTTGAGCCACGCCAGCTGCCCGACGATGAGGTAGTTGGGGATGATGAGGATGACCGGCGGGACGAAGAGCGTCGCGACGACGATCCCGAAGACGACGCCGCGCCCCCGGAACCGCATCCGGGCCAGCGCGAACCCGGCGAGGGTCGACGTCGCCACGACGAGCGCCGCGTTCGCCGTCGCCGCGACGAGGCTGTTGGCGAACCAGCGCAGCACCGGGGTCCCCGGCGCGTTGAGGATCGACTCGTAGGCCGCCGTCGTCGGCGGGGTGGGCACCCAGGTCGGTGGCAGACCGGCCGCCTCGCCGCGGGTCTTGAACGAGGTGAGGACCATGTAGACGAGAGGGCTGATGAACAGCGCGGCGAGGGCGATGAGTAGGACGTAGCGCAGCACCGTGCGCCCGACCGGCTTGCGGCGCGTCGGCACGCTCGACCGCGTGCGGGTGGTCGTGGTGGCCATCAGCCCTTCCTCTCCCGGAAGAGCCAGAAGACGACGATGCTCAGCACCATGAGCGCAGCGGTGAGGATGTAGCTCATCGCCGCGGCGGTGCCCATCTGGTAGTTGCGCAGCCCGGTCTCGGCGATCTGGTAGATCGCCGTGCGGGTCTGGCGCCCCGGCCCGCCCTGGGTCATGAGGTAGGACTGCCCGAACATGTTGGCCGAGGCGATGATCGTGATCGTCGTGATGAACCCGAGCACGGGCCGCAGCCCCGGGAACGTGACGTTGCGGAACTGCTGCCACCCGTTCGCGCCGTCCACCCGCGCGGCCTCGTACAGCTCGCCCGGGATGTCCTGCAGCGCGGCGAGGTAGATGACGGCGTTGAACCCGAGCGTCCACCACACCGTGACCCCCACGAGGCTGACCCACACCGCCGGGCTCGAGGTGAGCCAGGGGGTGGAGTCGGGCAGCCCGAGGAGGCCGAGGTAGTAGTTGACCAGCCCGATGTTGTTGTCGAGCAGGTAGCGCCACAGCACCGCGACGACGGCGACGCCCAGGACGTAGGGCGCGAAGTACACCGCCCGGAAGAAGTTCCGGCCCTTGAAGCGCATGTTCATCACGAGCGCGACGCCGAGCGGCACGGTGAGCAGGAACGGGACGGAGAAGACGGTGAAGATCCCCGTCGCCTGCATCGCGTCCCAGAACTGGGCGGCGGTGATCGAGCCGGTGTCGAAGAGCCGGACGTAGTTGTCCAGGCCGACGAACGGCTTGTTGGGCAGCGTGTAGTCCCAGCGGTGGAGGCTGATCCACGCGCCGAGGACGACCGGTGCCGCGACGAAGGCGAGGAACAGGACGAGGTAGGGGGCCAGGAAGAGCCACGGCGTCGCCTTCCCGTGGGACGGGATGCCACGCCGCGACCCCTCCCGCAGCCCTTCCTCGCTGCGCGGAGGCGCCACAGCGGTGGTCATCTCAGCCCCCGAAGCTCTCGAGGTTCTCCTCCATGAGGTTGGTCGCCTGCTCGGCGGCCGTGCCGAGCGCGCTCCCCGGCTCGGTGTTCCCGAGCACGGCGTCGGCGATCGCGGGCTCGAGCGCCTCGGTCTGGACGCCGCCGACCCCCGGCACGGGGGGCAGGAAGCGCATCGTCTCGATGACCTCGGCGATGGCCTGCTGCGGACGGTCGTCCATGACGCCGCTCTCGCGGACGGACAGGCGGGCCGGGATGAGACCGGACCCGGCCCACTCCCCCGACTGCTCCGACATCCACGCGATGAACACCTGGGCGGCGGCCGCCTTGTTCTCGTCCTGCGCCGCCTGACGGGTCATGAAGAAGTGGTGGGAGTTGGCCCAGACTCCCTCCTCCTCACCGATCGTCGGGATCGGGGCGATGCCGTAGGGCACCTCCTCGGCCTCGAGGTCGTTGATCTGCCAGATGCCGTCCCAGGTGATCGAGGTCTCCCCGTTCTTGAAGGCGATGTACTGGGAGTCGGGGGCGACGTCGTTGGGGCTGTACCCCTCGTCGATGATCGCGCGCTGCCACTCCAGCGCCTCGACGGCCTCCGGGGAGTCGTACATCGCGGCCGAGCCGTCCTCGGCGTAGATCTCCGCGCCGTTCTGCCAGGCGAGGGACAGCCACATGAGGTGGCTCGGCCACACCTGCGGCATCCAGAACGGCTGCTCGAAGCCGGCCGCCTGGAGCGCGTCGAGGGCCTCCATGAAGGAGGCCTCGTCGGTGGGCGGCTCGGTGATGCCGGCCTGCTCGAAGTGCTCGGTGTTGTAGTACATCGCCAGGGAGTGGACGTCGAGCGGGATGCCGTAGCGGGCGCCGTCGTAGATGGCCGCCTCCCAGACCTCCGGGGTGAAGTCGTCGGCCGTGAGCTCGAGCGACTCGGCGAGGTCGTCGAGCGGGACGATGACGTTGCGGGCGGCCATCGTCGCCAGCTGGTCCAGGTGCATGACCCCGACCTCCGGCCCCTCGCCCTGGGTGACCGCGGCGGGCAGCCGCTGGTAGAAGTCGCCCCACTCGATGGTGTTGGGGACGATCGTGATGTTCTCGTGCTCGGCGTTGAACCGGTCGACGAGCTCGGCCATGAAGGGCCCGTCACCGCCGGTGAAGCCGTTCCAGTAGGCGAGCTCGACCTCGGGACCGGTGTACTCGCCGGTGAACTCCGGGACCTCGCTCTGCTCACCGCCGCCCGCGGCGTCCTCGGCCGTCTGGCCGCCGCCGCACGCGGCGAGGAGGACGGCCGTCGTGGCCGTCGCGACCAGTGCCGAGCCCCTACGGGCCGTAGCCCGCGGTGTCCGTGTGCTTGTCATCGTGAAGCCCCCTCGTCGATGAGGCGCACCTCCGGCCCTTGGAGGTGCCCGGAACGCCTTTGTAACACAGGCGGTAAACGTTGTATAGCGCGGGACGTGCTCGTTGTGGTCAGATGGTCGGGCCGCGCCCCGCGCAGTGGCGGTGGGCGGCCTGAAGGCACATCCGAGGGAGGGGCGACCCATGAGGTCTCGTGTCGGGCTACGTGACGTGGCGGCCCACGCGGGCGTCTCGATCAAGACGGTGTCGAACGTCGTCAACAACACCGGCTCGGTCACCGAGGCCACCCGCGAGCGCGTCGAGGAGTCCCTCACCACCCTCGGCTACCGCCCCAACCTCGCCGCCCGGCACCTGCGCCAGGGGTCGAGCGGGCTCATCGCCGTCGCCCTGCCCGAGCTCACCCAGCCCTACTTCGCCGAGCTGGCCGCCGAGCTCGTCCGGGCGGCCAAGGCCCGCGGGCGGATGGTGCTCCTCGTGCAGACCGAGGGCGCCGAGGAGTCCGAGCGCGCGATCCTCGAGGGGGTGGACCTGCCGGTGCTCGACGGCCTCGTGCTCTCCCCCCTCGCCCTCGACGGCCCGACCCTGCGCCGCCGGACCGACAGCTCCCCGCTCGTCCTCCTCGGTGAGCACGCGGGGGACGGCGTCTTCGACCACGTGACCATCGACAACTGTGCCGCGGCCGCCGAGGCCACGACGCACCTGCTGGACCTCGGGCGACGGCGGGTGGGGGCGATCGGCGCGCAGCTCACCGGGCCGAACGAGACCGCGGTGCTCCGGCTCGCCGGCTACCGTCGCGCCCTCGCCGCGGCCGGGGCCGCGCCGGACGAGGCGCTCGTCGCGACCGTCGACCAGTTCCACCGGTCCGACGGCGCGGCGGCGATGGCACGGCTGCTCGACCTGCCCGAGCCACCCGACGCCGTCTTCTGCTTCAACGACGCCCTCGCCCTCGGCGCGCTGCGCACCCTCGCCGAGCGCGGGGTGCGGGTGCCGCAGGACGTCGCCGTCGTCGGCGTGGACGACGTCGAGGAGGGCCGGTACGCCACGCCCTCGCTCACGACCGTCTCCCCCGACAAGCGCGCACTGGCCACCGCCGCGATCGACCTCGTCCTGCGCGGCGGGGCCGCCACCGGCACCCCGCCCCGGACGGTGACCGTCGCGCACACCCTCGTCGTCCGCGAGAGCACTGCCGGCCGCACCCCCCTCACGCCCCCACCCCTTCTCCCGTCTCCCGCCTCTCCCCCGTCTCCCGCCTCTCCCCCTCTTCCGCCGAGCGCTGGATCGTGCACACGAGCCCCCGACCCCGAGGAGCACTCATGACCACCGCACCGACGCCGTCGCCCGTCAGCCACCAGGACGGCACCTACCCCCGCCCGCAGCTCCGGCGCCCGGAGTGGGCCGACCTGTGCGGCACCTGGGACTTCGCGGTCGCCCGCGCGTCGCGCCCCGGTGATGTCGACTTCGACCGGCGCATCACCGTGCCGTTCCCGCCGGAGTCACCGGCCTCGGGGGTGGGCGAGACCGGCTACCTCGGGGAGGTCTGGTACCGGCGCGAGCTCACCGCCGAGGACCTCGAGCGCGCCGGGCTCGGCACGCAGGGCGAGCGGCTCGTCCTGCGCCTCGGTGCCGTGGACTACCAGGCCGACGTGTGGCTCGCAGGCACCTACATCGGCCGGCACACCGGTGGCCAGGCCCCGTTCGGGTTCGACGTCACCGGGGCAGTGGCGGAGGCGGCCGGACCGCTGGAGCTCGTCGTCCGGGCGGTCGACGACCCCCACGACGTCGCCCAGCCGCGCGGCAAGCAGGACTGGCAGCGCGAGCCGCACGTCATCTGGTACCACCGGACCACCGGCATCTGGCAGCCGGTCTGGCTCGAGGCGGTGCCCGCCCAGCACGTCGCGGAGCTCGCCTGGGAGGCCGACGTGCCGGGCGCCGCGGTCGTCGCCACGGTTCGACTCGCGGAGCGGCCGACGCCGGGGACCACCGTCACCGTGCGGGTGGAGCACGACGGCGAGCTGCTCGCCGAGCACCGGGTCGCCGCGCTGGACCAGGACGTGCGGGTGAGCGTCCACCTGCCCCGGCAGGCCAACGGCCAGGCCTACGAGGACCTTCTGTGGTCACCGGAGCGCCCGACGCTCCTCGACACGACCGTCACGGTCGCCGACGACGCGGGCCGGGCGGCCGACGTCGTCGCCTCCTACGTCGGGCTGCGGTCCATCGGCGTCGCGCACGGCCGGCTGCTCCTCAACGACCGGCCCTTCCACCTCCGCTCGGTGCTCGAGCAGGGCTACTGGCCCGGCACGCACCTCGCGGCACCGAGCGCGGACGCGCTGCGCGAGGAGGTCGAGCTCATCAAGGCGCTCGGCTTCAACTCCGTGCGCGTGCACCAGAAGGCCGAGGACCCGCGGTTCCTCTTCTGGGCCGACCGTCTTGGGATCACCGTGTGGGGCGAGACCGCCAACGCCTACGCATTCTCCCCGCGCGCGGTGGAGCAGCTGACGAGCGAGTGGGTGGCACTCGTGCGCCGCGACCTGTCCCACCCGTGCATCGTCACGTGGGTCCCGCTCAACGAGAGCTGGGGCGTGCAGCACGGCGCGCACGACGACGCCCAGCAGCACTACGCCGTCGGGCTGGCCAACCTCACCCGTGCGCTGGACCCCACCCGACCGGTGGTCTCCAACGACGGCTGGGAGCACACCGACTCCGACATCCTCACGATCCACGACTACTCCCCCACCGGGGCCGAGCTGCGCCGGCGCTACGGTACGGCCGAGGCGGTCCGGGCCGAGCTCGCCGGGGTCGGCGCGGCGGGGCGGCGCCTGCAGCTGCGGGCCGACGACGGCGACAAGCCGGTCATGCTCACCGAGTTCGGCGGGGTGAGCTTCGCGGCGCGCCACGACGGGGACTGGGGCTACTCGACGGCGTCGGACGCGGCGGACTACGAGGCCCGCCTGCGCGACCTCCTCGACGCCGTGCGCGACAGTGCGCTGGCCGGGTTCTGCTACACCCAGCTCACCGACACCGGCCAGGAGACCAACGGCCTGCTCGACGAGCACCGCCGCCCAAAGCTCCCCCGCGAGACCCTGCGGAGCATCATCACCGGCGAGTGACCCGCCAGAAGTCCGCTCCCGCGCACAAGTCGGCTCTCGCACACAAGTCGGCTCTCGCGCACAAGTCGGCTCTCACGCGAAACTCCGCTCTCGCACGAAAGTCGGCTCTCGCGGGGAGGTTGGGACACCTCCCTCCCCGCGACAGCAGAGTTTCGCTCGACAGCCGGGTTTTGATCGACAGCGGGGTTCTGCGCGAGAGCGGGTTTGTGCGCGAGAGCGGGGTTGTGCGCGAGAGCGGGGTTGTGCGCGAGAGCGGGTTTGTGCGCGAGAGCGGGGTTGTGCGCGAGAGCGGGGTTGTGCGGGGGGCGCCGGGACGGCGAACGGCCGGTCGCTCCCACGGGAAGCGACCGGCCGTTGCCGGCGGCGTCTGCGTCAGCGCTGGGTCGCGGCCAGGCGGGCTGCCTCGGCCATCGGCGACAGGTCGCCGTCGGACACGACGGCCCGCCACGGGCCGGCGCCCCGGCGCTCGGCGAGCGCGAAGGACGCGTCCTCGACGTCGAAGCAGAGCTGGACGGCGGACTCGGGGGCGGTCCAGGTGAGGACGGCGCGCGTCCCGTCGATCTCCGAGGAGAACTCACCCTGGAAGGCCTCGTGGGAGGACCGCAGCCGCAACGCCTCGAGCTGACAGGCGACGACCGGTCGCTCGAGGTGCGCCTGGACGTCCTGCGGCGTGAAGTAGGCGCGGTTGATGTCGCGGCCGACGCCGGTCCGCCCGAAGAGCTCCATGTCGTTCTCCCCCGCGAGCAGGCCGACGTAGTAGACCTGCGGGATGCCGGGGAGCATGAGCTGGACGAGCCGGGCGAGGAGGTAGCGACGGTCGTCGCGGCCGAGCGCGTCGTAGAACGTGCAGTTGACCTGGTAGAGGTCGAGGTTCGACGCCGCGGCGCCGGTCGCCAGGCGGCTCGCGCCCCCGCTCGCGTCGTGGATCGACTCGACGAGCGCGTCGATCTGCTCCGGGCGCAGCAGCCCCGGCTCCCCCGGCCGCAGGTCGTTCGGGCCGACGTCGACGATGCCGATGCCGTCGTGGGTGTCGAGGACGGTGACGGCGTTCGTCGGCCGCACCTCCATCCAGCGCGCGAGCGGCGCGAGGTCGCGCCCGTGCAGCGCGTGCAGGACGAGCGGCGGAAGCGCGAAGTCGTAGACGTAGTCGACGGTGCGGGCGATCTCCACCTGCTGGAGGTAGTGCCCGTGGATCTCCAGGAGCACGCTCGCGCCCCGCTCGTGGGCCAGCTCGGTGATGCGGTCGACGTAGGCCTGCGTCGCCGCCGTCATGAAGCAGTCGGTGCCGGCCTCCTTCCCGGCGTAGCCGACCGCGTCGAGCCGGATCATCGTCACGCCGGCGCCGGTGAGCGCGTCGAGCACGGAGACGAGGTAGTCCCAGGCCTGGTCGCTGCGCAGGTCGATGTCGACCTGCTCGGGGGTGAAGGTCGTCCACACGAGGCGCGGCACCCCGCCGAGCGTCATCGTCGTGAACGGCAGACCCGGCCGCGGCCGGTAGATGCGCGCGAGGTCGGCCTCGGTCACGCCGTCGGGGAAGACGGAGGACAGGGTGAGGAACATCGGCGCCCACGGGGAGTCGTCGCCGTGCTCGACGACGTCACGGAACTGCTCGGACCGGATGGAGACGTGGTTGACGATGACGTCGCTCATGACGACGCCGCGCTCGCTCAGCGCGCGGATGTCCTCCCACGTGCCCAGGCGCGGGTCGACGATCGTGTGGTCCTCGGGGTCGAACCCGGCGTCCGCGCCGTCGAAGGGGCGGTAGTAGGGCAGCACGTGCACGCCGTCGAAGGCGCCGGCGAGCGGGCCGTCGAGGAGGCGGCGCAGGTCGGTGAGCCCGCCGCCGAGCCGGTCGGCGTAGGTGATGAGCTGCGGGCCGTCAGGGTGGTTCACAGGTCGTCCTTGATCTATCGGGGGGCGCGTCAGGCGTCGAGCAGGAGGCGGCGCAGCCAGGCGAGGCGGGCCGCGCGCGCGTCCTGCGAGAGCGTTGCCCAGGGGGCGAGGAAGTCGAAGGCGTGGTTGCCGCCGGGCCACACGTGGAGCTCGGCCGAGCCGCCGGCCTGCCAGATCCGGGAGGCGAAGGCGACGCACTCGTCGCGGAAGGTCTCCACGGTGGCGACGTCGACGAATGCCGGCGGCAGGCCGCTGAGGTCCTGCGCCCGTCCCGGCGCGGCGTAGATCGGCACGTCGGGTCCGCCGGCGGCGTCCCCGAGGTAGGCACGCCAGCCCGTCGCGTTGGCGGTGAGGTCCCACGTGCCCACCCCCCGCATCTGCTGGGCCGAGAAGGTCTCGTTGCGGTCGTCGAGCATGGGGCAGGCGAGGAGCAGGCCGAGCAGGTCCGGCCCGTCGTGGTCCCGCCCCCACAGCGCGACGGCGGCGGCCAGGCCGCCGCCGGCGCTCACGCCGCTGAGGATCATGCGTGTGGGATCGAGGTTCCACTCGCGCGCGACCTCCCGCAACCCGGTGAGCGCGCCGTAGCAGTCGAGCACCGGGGTGGGGTACGGGTGCTCGGGCGCGAGCCGGTAGTCGACCGACGCGACGGCGCACCCGGTGTGCGCGGCGAGCTCGAGCGTCGCCGGGAGGTCGTCGAGCGGTCCGCCGAGCACGAGCCCGCCGCCGTGGATGTGCACGATGACGGGCAGCGGCCCGCTCGTGCGCACCGGGCGCACGAGCACGACCCGCACGTCGGCGCCGTCGGCCGCCGAGGGGAAGGTGAGGTCGGTGCGCTCGAAGGTGCCGTACCTCGTCACCTGCTCCGGCGGGACGGGCACTGCCCGCCCGCGGATCACCGCGATGTCCTCGGGCTCCATCCCGACGACGGCGTCCGGGTCCGCGGCGAGCGCGGCCGCGATCGCCGGGTCGAGCGGCGGCGGGGTCCAGGTCATCCCTTCACCGCGCCCTGGAGGAGCGCGGCGACGAAGTGCCGCTGGAAGATGAGGAACACGAGGAGCGTGGGCGTGAGGATGAGCAGCGACCCGGCGCACAGCAGCGGGATGTCGGTGCCCCACTGCCCCTGGAAGGCGCCGAGGGCACCGGCCATGGTCCGCTTCGTCGGGTCGTCGACGAGGACGACCGCGAGGAGGAACTGGTTCCACGTCCACAGGAACATGAGGATCGCGAGGGAGGACAGCGCCGGCATGGACAGCGGCACGTGGATGCGGCTGAACAGCTGGAGGTTGTTCGCGCCGTCGATCCGGGCGGCCTCGGAGATGTCCTCGGGCATGTTGACGAAGTGCGCGCGCATCCACATGACCGCGAACGGCATGAACAGGCCGAGCAGCGGGAGGATGATCGCCCACCGGGTGTTGAGCAGCCCGATGTCACGCATCTGGTAGTACAGCGGCACGATGATGCCCTCGAAGGGCAGCGTGAGGCCGAGGATGAAGACCACGAAGATCCACCGGCTGCCCGGGGGACGCAGGTGGCCGAGCGCGAAGCCGGCGAGGGTCGCCATGAGCAGCGCGAGCGGCACGACGCCGATCTCGATGAGCACGCTCGAGACGAGCAGCTTCTGCATGTTCGCGGCCTGGAACGCGGAGAGGAAGTTCCCCCACTGGGGCTCCTCGGGCCACGACAGCCCCGCCGGATAGGTCCCGGTGGGGTGCAGCGCGGTGACGAAGAGCGTGACGAACGGGACGAGGGTGATCACCATGAGGATCACCAGGACGAGCCGGCCGAGCCAGAGCTCGCTTGCGGAGGTCTTCACTGCTCCCTGCCTCGGATGAGCCGCTGAAGCGGGATGACGATGATGAGGACGAGCACCATGAGGGCGACGGCGAGGGCGGAGGCCTGGCCGACCTCACGCTGGAAGAACGCGAGGTAGTAGATCTCGAGGCCGGGCACGAGGGTGCTGTTGCCCGGGCCGCCCTGGGTGGAGATGTAGATGATGTCGAAGCTCGCGAGGGCCGAGATCACCGTGACGGTGAGGCACACGGCGAGCTCCTGACGCAGGCTCGGCAGGGTGACGGACCAGAACTCGCGGATCGGGCCCGCGCCGTCGAGGCGGGCGGCCTCGTAGAGCGCGGGGTCGATCTTCGACATGCCCGCGAGCAGGAGCACGAGGCACAGACCGAGGGACACCCAGGCGCCGATGACGCCAACGGCGGGCAGCGCGGTGTCGAAGTCACCGAGCCATGCGCGGGTGATCCCGTCGAGGCCGATGAACCGGAGGAACTGGTTGACGACACCGTCGGTGGCCATGATCCAGGTCCACATGATGCCCGCCGCGACGAGCGGGATGACCTGGGGCAGGAACAGGACGGTGCGCCCGACCATCGCGAGCCGGCTCGTGGCGAACTTGCGGATGATCGCGGCGGCGACGAGCCCGAGCGTCACGGGCACGAAGCTGAAGTAGACGATGAGCTGGAGGGCGTTGAGGATCGGGCCGAAGAGCTCGGGGTCCGACAGCAGCCGAGAGTAGTTCTCCGTCCCGACGAACGTCGCCTCGGTGACGCCGTTCCACTCGTAGAGCGAGTACTGGAACGTGAAGATGATGGGGCGCAGGACGAAGGCGACGTAGAAGAACGCGGCGGGGAGGACGAGGGCGAGGGCCGCCGCCGCACGGCGGCGGCGGGCCCACGCTGCTCCCCGACCCGGACGCGCGGGGGGAACCGTCCCCCGCGCGTC
>NZ_VDFS01000011.1:0-5876 GCF_006151955.1 Georgenia sp. 311
GGGCGGCCGTAGCCGCCCTCACGACGCTCGCCGCGGTTGAAGTCACGGGAACCGCTGTCGCGACGCTCGCCACCACGGCCCTCGGCGGGGCGGTTGTAGCCGCCCTCACGCCGGTCTCCGCGGTCGAAGCCTCGTTCGCTGCCGCGACGCTCGTCGGGACGCCCGGCACCGCCGCTGCGGTACCCCTCGCCCTGACGCCGCGGGCGGTCGTCGCCGAAGCTGCGCTGCCCGCGCTCGTTGTCACGGCGGTCGCCGGCAGGCGGGCGCCGGTCGTCACGGCCGTCGCGACGCGGCGCACTGCCACGGCCTGCGTCGGTCGTGCGGTCCCCGCTCCAACGCGGGCGGTCACCGCGTGCGGCGCTGCTGCCGCCTGCGGGGCGACCGCCCTTCTCGTAGGGCCGGCCGGAGCGCGGCGCGCTGCCGCCGCTCGACGGACGTCCGGCGGCGCGACCACGGGGATTACGCTGGTGCGCCCCTGGACGATCCTCGCCACGTCGTTCGTTCTCGTTGTGGTCGTTCATCGCTTCCTTCCTGAAGCACACCCGTGGGTGAAACACGTGTGGGCCGCACCCCAAGGGTTGCGGCCCACACGGTAATGGGTGTTCGGCGGCGTCCTACTCTCCCACGCAGTCTCCCACGCAGTACCATCGGCGCTGAAGGGCTTAGCTTCCGGGTTCGGAATGGGACCGGGCGTTTCCCCTTCGCTATGACCGCCGTAACTCTATGGAGATGTCACCCGTGTGTGGGTGGCTCCAGAACCGTACAGTGGACGCGTCATCACAAGACCTGATAGTTGTGGTGAAGTTGTCGGCCAATTAGTACCGGTCAGCTTCACACGTTGCCGTGCTTCCACATCCGGCCTATCAACCCAGTGTTCTGCTGGGGGCCTTCCCACCCGAGGGTGGTGGAAACCTCATCTTGAAGCAGGCTTCCCGCTTAGATGCTTTCAGCGGTTATCCCTTCCGAACGTAGCCAACCAGCCATGCTCCTGGCGGAACAACTGGCACACCAGAGGTTCGTCCGTCCCGGTCCTCTCGTACTAGGGACAGGTCTTCTCAAGTTTCCTGCGCGCGCAGCGGATAGGGACCGAACTGTCTCACGACGTTCTAAACCCAGCTCGCGTACCGCTTTAATGGGCGAACAGCCCAACCCTTGGGACCTACTCCAGCCCCAGGATGCGACGAGCCGACATCGAGGTGCCAAACCATGCCGTCGATATGGACTCTTGGGCAAGATCAGCCTGTTATCCCCGGGGTACCTTTTATCCGTTGAGCGACGGCGCTTCCACAAGCCACCGCCGGATCACTAGTTCCGACTTTCGTCCCTGCTCGACCTGTCAGTCTCACAGTCAAGCTCCCTTGTGCACTTACACTCGACACCTGATTGCCAACCAGGCTGAGGGAACCTTTGAGCGCCTCCGTTACATTTTGGGAGGCAACCGCCCCAGTTAAACTACCCACCAGGCACTGTCCCTGATCCGGATTACGGACCGAGGTTAGATGTTCAGAACGACCAGAGTGGTATTTCAACGATGACTCCACAACCACTGGCGTGGCTGCTTCACAGTCTCCCACCTATCCTACACAAGCCGTCCCGAACACCAATACCAAGCTATAGTAAAGGTCCCGGGGTCTTTCCGTCCTGCTGCGCGAAACGAGCATCTTTACTCGTAGTGCAATTTCGCCGAGTTCACGGTTGAGACAGCGGAGAAGTCGTTACGCCATTCGTGCAGGTCGGAACTTACCCGACAAGGAATTTCGCTACCTTAGGATGGTTATAGTTACCACCGCCGTTTACTGGGGCTTAAATTCTGAGCTTCGCCCCGAAGGGCTGACCCGTCCTCTTAACCTTCCAGCACCGGGCAGGCGTCAGTCCGTATACATCGTCTTGCGACTTCGCACGGACCTGTGTTTTTAGTAAACAGTCGCTTCTCCCTGGTCTCTGCGGCCCGAAAGGGCTAGCCAGCAAGTGGCTTCACCCCTCAGGCCCCCCTTCTCCCGAAGTTACGGGGGCATTTTGCCGAGTTCCTTAACCGTGATTTTCTCGATCGCCTTGGTATTCTCTACCTGACCACCTGAGTCGGTTTAGGGTACGGGCGGCTAACACCTCGCGTCGAGGCTTTTCTTGGCAGCATAGGATCACCCTGCTTCCCGCATTCGCGGTCACCATCAGGTCTGAGGCTGTATGAGGTCCGGATTTGCCTGGACCTCGCCCTGCTCCCTTGGACGTGCATAGCCATAAAACACGCGGTGGCTACCTGTCTGCGTCACCCCTGTTAATACGCTTACCTAATACCGGTTCGGGTTCCGCGCGCGGCCGGCCCCGGCCCCGAAGGGCACAAGGACGGCGTTGGGCGGTTAGCATCACCGGGCTCGGTATGGGCGGTGTTTCGCCGGTACGGGAATATCAACCCGTTGTCCATCGACTACGCCTGTCGGCCTCGCCTTAGGTCCCGACTTACCCAGGGCGGATTAACCTGGCCCTGGAACCCTTGGTCATTCGGCGGACGGGTTTCTCACCCGTCTTTCGCTACTCATGCCTGCATTCTCACTCGTGTGGGATCCACCACTGGGTCACCCCGCAGCTTCACCTCCCACACGACGCTCCCCTACCCACCAACACCCCTGAACACCCGCCCGTAGGCGAGAGCTGAGGAACATGTGTCAGTGCCACGGCTTCGGCGGTGTGCTTGAGCCCCGCTAAATTGTCGGCGCAGAATCACTTGACCAGTGAGCTATTACGCACTCTTTCAAGGGTGGCTGCTTCTAAGCCAACCTCCTGGTTGTCTGTGCAACTCCACATCCTTTCCCACTTAGCACACGCTTAGGGGCCTTAGCCGGTGGTCTGGGCTGTTTCCCTCTCGACGACGAAGCTTATCCCCCGCCGTCTCACTGCTGCGCTTACACTTACCGGCATTCGGAGTTTGGCTGACGTCAGTAACCTGTTGGGGCCCATCGGCCATCCAGTGCTCTACCTCCGGCAAGAAACACGCAACGCTGCACCTAAATGCATTTCGGGGAGAACCAGCTATCACGAAGTTTGATTGGCCTTTCACCCCTACCCACAGGTCATCCCCTCAGTTTTCAACCTAAGTGGGTTCGGTCCTCCACGCGGTCTTACCCGCGCTTCAACCTGCCCATGGGTAGATCACTTCGCTTCGGGTCTAGAGCATGCGACTCATTCGCCCTGTTCGGACTCGCTTTCGCTACGGCTTCCCCACACGGGTTAACCTCGCCACATACCACTAACTCGCAGGCTCATTCTTCAAAAGGCACGCCGTCACCCCAGCTACGGAGGCTCCGACGGATTGTAAGCATCCGGTTTCAGGTACTATTTCACTCCCCTCCCGGGGTACTTTTCACCTTTCCCTCACGGTACTTGTCCGCTATCGGTCACTAGGTAGTATTTAGGCTTAGCAAGTGGTCTTGCCAGATTCACACGGGATTTCACGGGCCCCGTGCTACTCGGGATCCCCACCGGGAGGCGCCACCATTTCGTCTACGGGGGTCTCACCCTCTGTGCCCGGCCTTCCCAGACCGTTCGACTATGACGACGCTTTCTCACTCCCTACCAGGCCGGCAGGCCTGGTTGGCGGGTCCCACGACCCCGGAGGTGCAACGACTGCCGTCTATCACACACCCCCGGTTTAGCCTCATCCGCTTTCGCTCGCCACTACTCACGGAATATCTCTTCCTGTGGGTACTGAGATGTTTCACTTCCCCACGTTCCCTCCACACGCCCTATACATTCAGGCGCGGGTAACCGGGCATGACCCCGGCTGGGTTTCCCCATTCGGACATCCTCGGATCACGGTTCGTTAGCCAACTCCCCGAGGCTTATCGCAGGCCACCACGTCCTTCTTCGGCTCCTAGTGCCAAGGCATCCACCGAATGCTCTTAATAACTTGACCACAAAAGATCAAAGATGCTCGCGTCCACTGTACAGTTCTCAAGCAACCCACCGACCAACCCCCACCCCACACCACAACGGGCGCCAGGGGCGAGCAGAAGGCGGTCACGGTCGAGACAACGACCCCCACAACCAGCCATACGGCCGGCGGGGGCGCCTGTTCCCTCAGGACCCAACAGCATGCCAAGCATTCGATGTTCCACCCATGAGCAACCACCGGACACTCGTTCGGCATCCGCGTGGCACCTGACACCCCCGTAGGCCCCGACGAAGCGGGCGAGGATGTGGTGAGCTCCTTAGAAAGGAGGTGATCCAGCCGCACCTTCCGGTACGGCTACCTTGTTACGACTTCGTCCTAATCGCCAGTCCCACCTTCGACGGCTCCCCCCACAAGGGTTGGGCCACCGGCTTCGGGTGTTACCGACTTTCATGACGTGACGGGCGGTGTGTACAAGGCCCGAGAACGTATTCACCGCAGCGTTGCTGATCTGCGATTACTAGCGACTCCGACTTCATGGGGTCGAGTTGCAGACCCCAATCCGAACTGAGACCGGCTTTTTGGGATTCGCTCCACCTCGCGGTATCGCAGCCCTTTGTACCGGCCATTGTAGCATGCGTGAAGCCCAAGACATAAGGGGCATGATGATTTGACGTCATCCCCACCTTCCTCCGAGTTGACCCCGGCAGTCTCCCATGAGTCCCCGGCATAACCCGCTGGCAACACAGGACAAGGGTTGCGCTCGTTGCGGGACTTAACCCAACATCTCACGACACGAGCTGACGACAACCATGCACCACCTGTACACCGACCTTACGGGGAGCACATCTCTGCACTTTTCCGGTGTATGTCAAGCCTTGGTAAGGTTCTTCGCGTTGCATCGAATTAATCCGCATGCTCCGCCGCTTGTGCGGGCCCCCGTCAATTCCTTTGAGTTTTAGCCTTGCGGCCGTACTCCCCAGGCGGGGCACTTAATGCGTTAGCTGCGGCACGGAACCCGTGGAATGGGTCCCACACCTAGTGCCCAACGTTTACGGCATGGACTACCAGGGTATCTAATCCTGTTCGCTCCCCATGCTTTCGCTCCTCAGCGTCAGTAACGGCCCAGAGACCTGCCTTCGCCATCGGTGTTCCTCCTGATATCTGCGCATTCCACCGCTACACCAGGAATTCCAGTCTCCCCTACCGCACTCTAGTCTGCCCGTACCCACTGCAGGCGCAAGGTTAAGCCTTGCGTTTTCACAGCAGACGCGACAAACCGCCTACGAGCTCTTTACGCCCAATAATTCCGGACAACGCTTGCGCCCTACGTATTACCGCGGCTGCTGGCACGTAGTTAGCCGGCGCTTCTTCTGCAGGTACCGTCACCCGAAGGCTTCTTCCCTACTGAAAGAGGTTTACAACCCGAAGGCCGTCATCCCTCACGCGGCGTCGCTGCATCAGGCTTTCGCCCATTGTGCAATATTCCCCACTGCTGCCTCCCGTAGGAGTCTGGGCCGTGTCTCAGTCCCAGTGTGGCCGGTCACCCTCTCAGGCCGGCTACCCGTCGTCGCCTTGGTAGGCCTTCACCCCACCAACAAGCTGATAGGCCGCGAGCCCATCCCTGACCAATAAATCTTTCCACACACACCCATGCGGGCACGCGTCATATCCGGTATTAGCCACGATTTCTCGTAGTTATCCCGAAGTCAGGGGCAGGTTACTCACGTGTTACTCACCCGTTCGCCACTAATCCACCCAGCAAGCTGGGCATCATCGTTCGACTTGCATGTGTTAAGCACGCCGCCAGCGTTCGTCCTGAGCCAGGATCAAACTCTCCGTAAATGTCTAGCGCCACCCCCGAAGGGGTAACAACCATACGAAGACACCCACCAACCACAAGAGCCGGCAGGCAATCCAGGCAAACCCACCCACGGAAAGGAAACCGCGAGCAGGCAACCAAACAAACAGACCCTCAAACACCCAGCCC
>NZ_VDFS01000012.1:0-3074 GCF_006151955.1 Georgenia sp. 311
CGTCGCCGTCGGCCGACGGCGCGGAGTAGGTGAGGGCCGTGGGACGCTGCGGCTCCTCGAGCCCGACGATCTGCGGGCCGCCGCCGAACGCCGTCGCGGGCGCGCTCTGCGCGTCACCCTGCCGGGCCGCCGCCTCGCGGGCGGCGGTGGCGAGCGTGGCGCCCGACCGGTTCGCCGTCACCGACTTGGCGCCCACCCGTCGCCCGCCGGACTGGGCTGCGGCCGCCCCGGGGGTCGCCTCGCCGTCCCCGGCGGCGGTGGCGGTGGCGGTGGCACCGAGGCGAGCACCGGCCGCGGCCTGCGCGGCGGCGTCGGCCGTCACCGCACCCTGGCCGTCGCTGCCGTCGGGCTGCTGGACCTTGACCTCGAGGTTGAACAGGTAGCTGACCGACTCCTCCTTGATGGCCTCGTTCATGGCCTGGAAGAGCTGGTAGCCCTCGCGCTGGTACTCCACGAGCGGGTCACGCTGCCCCATGGCGCGCAGCCCGATGCCCTCCTTGAGGTAGTCCATCTCGTAGAGGTGCTCGCGCCACTTGCGGTCGAGCACGGAGAGCACGACGCGGCGCTCGAGCTGCCGCATGATGTCCGGCGTCAGCTCCTCCTCCCGGCGCTCGTAGGCGAGGTGGATGTCGGAGCGGACCTCCTCCAGGAGCATGTCGGTGGTGAGGCGGTTCTGGCCGCCGGCCTCCTCCACGACGTCCTCGACGGTGATGGACACCGGGTAGATCCGCTTGAGCTCGGTCCACAGGGCGTCCAGGTCCCACGTCGTGGCGTCCGGCGCCTGGGTGAACTCGGTGACGAGCGAGCCGACGGCGTCGTCGATGAAGCCCTGGACCTGCTCCTGCAGGTCCTCACCGTCGAGCACCCGGCGGCGCTCCTCGTAGACGACGGTGCGCTGGCGGTTGAGGACGTCGTCGTACTTGAGGACGTTCTTGCGGATCTCGAAGTTGCGGCCCTCGACCTGCGCCTGCGCCGAGGCGATGCCACGGGAGACCATCTTCGCCTCGAGCGGCATGTCGTCGGGGTAGGAGGCGCTGTCCATGACCCGCAGCGCGAGCCCGGAGTTGAACAGCCGCATGAGGTCGTCCTCCATCGACAGGTAGAACCGGGACTCACCCGGGTCACCCTGACGGCCGGAGCGGCCACGCAGCTGGTTGTCGATGCGGCGGGACTCGTGGCGCTCGGTGCCCAGGACGTACAGGCCGCCGAGCTCGACGACCTCCTCGTGCTCCGCCGCGACCGAGCGCTTGGCCTCCTCGAGGACCTCGGGCCACGCGGCCTCGTACTCCTCGGGGGCCTCGACCGGGTCCAGCCCGCGCTGACGCATCGCCTCGACGGCGATGTGCTCAGCGTTGCCACCGAGCATGATGTCGGTACCGCGACCGGCCATGTTCGTCGCGACCGTGACGGCGCCCTTGCGGCCGGCCATCGCCACGACGGTCGCCTCACGCGCGTGGTTCTTGGCGTTGAGGACCTCGTGCGGGATGCCCTTGCGCTTGAGCAGCGCGGACAGCACCTCGGACTTCTCCACGCTCGTCGTGCCGACGAGCACCGGCTGGCCGGCGGCGTGCCGCTCGGCGATGTCCTCGATGATCGCCTTGTACTTCGCCTGGACGTTCTTGTAGATGAGGTCCGGCTGGTCGATGCGCTGCATCGGGCGGTTCGTCGGGATCGGGACGACGCCGATCTGGTACGTGCTGGAGAACTCGGCGGCCTCGGTCTCGGCCGTACCGGTCATGCCGGAGAGCTTGTCGTACAGGCGGAAGTAGTTCTGCAGCGTGATCGTGGCGAGCGTCTGGTTCTCCGCCTTGATCGTCACGCCCTCCTTGGCCTCGATGGCCTGGTGCATGCCCTCGGAGTAGCGCCGCCCGGCGAGCACACGCCCGGTGTGCTCGTCGACGATGAGGACCTCGCCGTTGGTGACGATGTAGTCCTTGTCGCGCTTGAAGAGCTCCTTCGCCTTGAGCGCGTTGTTGAGGAACCCGATGAGGGAGGTGTTGAGCGACTCGTAGAGGTTGTCGATGCCGAGGTAGTCCTCGACCTTCTCGATGCCCGGCTCGAGCACACCGACGGTGCGCTTCTTCTCGTCGACCTCGTAGTCCTCGTCGCGCTTGAGGCGCGTGGCGAGGCGGGCGAACTCGGCGTACCACTTGTTCGCGTCACCGGAGGCGGGGCCGGAGATGATGAGCGGGGTGCGAGCCTCGTCGATGAGGATCGAGTCGACCTCGTCGACGATGGCGAAGTTGTGGCCGCGCTGGACGAGCTCGTTGGTCGACCACGCCATGTTGTCGCGCAGGTAGTCGAAGCCGAACTCGTTGTTCGTGCCGTAGGTGATGTCGGCGGCGTACTGCGCGCGCCGCTCGTCGGGCTTCTGGCCGGCGAGGACGACGCCGGTGGTGAGCCCGAGGAAGCGGTACACGCGTCCCATGAGCTCGGCCTGGTAGCCGGCGAGGTAGTCGTTGACGGTGACGACGTGGACGCCCTTGCCGGTGAGCGCGTTGAGGTAGGCCGGAAGGGTCGCGACGAGCGTCTTGCCCTCACCGGTCTTCATCTCGGCGATGTTGCCCAGGTGGAGGGCCGCGCCGCCCATGATCTGGACGTCGAAGTGCCGCTGACCCAGGGTGCGGCGGGCGGCCTCGCGCACGACGGCGAACGCCTCGGGGAGGATGTCGTCGAGCGTCTCCCCGGCGGCGAGACGCTCCTTGAAGGCGTCGGTCTCGGCGCGCAGCTCTGCGTCGCTGAGGGCGGTGACGCTCTCCTCCAGGGCGTTGACCTGGTCGGCGATCGCGCTGAGCTGCTTGAGGATCCTGCCCTCGCCCATGCGCAAGATCTTGCTGAGGATCGAAGCCACGCGGTTCTACTCCCGTTCGACGGTCGGCGCCGGTGCACGGCGTCGGGCGCACAGGCTGCGCGCACACCTCGCATCATGGTAAGCGCCACACAGCCCCGGCCGAAGTCAGTCCAGTTCCGCCCGCAGCGGACGCGCCAGGTCTCCCTCGGCGTCGTCGTCGACGGCGACGCCGACCGCCCCGAGCCACTGCGCCGTCGTCGCGAGCTCGGCCGCGAGCCCGGCG
>NZ_VDFS01000012.1:3399-26506 GCF_006151955.1 Georgenia sp. 311
CGCGCGCCGGCGTCGGGGCCGGGCTCCTCGGCGTAGGCACCGCGGACGCGCACGAGTCCGGCGTCGCGGTCGTGCTTGAGGTCCACCCGGGCGACGAGGTGCTCCCCGAGGAGGAACGGCAGCGGGTAGTACCCGTGCGTGCGGCGGTGGGCGGGGGTGTAGATGCCGATGCGGTAGTGCATCCCGAACAGGTCCAGCACGCGGCGCCGCTCCCACACGAGCGGGTCGAACGGCGCGAGCAGGGCCCGGGCTGCCGTGCGCCGGGGCACACGGGCGGCGACGTGCAGCCAGGCGGGCCGCCCCCACCCGGGGACGGTGACCGGCACGAGCTCACCCTCCTCGACGAGCTCGTCGATCGCGAGGCGGGTAGCGCGCTGACCGATCCGGAAGTAGTCCGCGAGGCAGCGGACGGTACCGACGCCGTGGGCGCGTGCCGCGATCCGGGTGAGTTCGCGGACGGCGTCCTGCGGGTCCGGCGCCGGCTGGTCGCGCACGTGCCCGGGCAGGACGCGGGAGGTGAGGTCGTAGACCCGCTCGAACTGCGCGTTGCGCGACGACGCGGTGAGCTCACCGGCGTCGAACAGGGTCTCCAGGGCGACCTTGGCGGCGCTCCACCGCCACCCCCAGCCGTCGGAGCGTTCCGCGTGCAGCGGGTCCACGAGCGCCTCGACGTCGCGACCGGTGAGCGGCCCGCGGGCGGCGACGATGTCGCGGACGCGGCGCTGCAGGCCGGGGTTGCGCTCCTCGAGGGCGAGCGGGTCCATGCCCGCCCACCGCCGCCGGGTGCCGGCCACGAGCGGGTAGGTCGTCACCGGGACGAAGGAGGCCTCGTGCGCCCACGCCTCGACGACGCGCCGCGGGTGACGCCCGGCGGCCCGGTCGAGCAGGGTCGTGTCGTAGGGGCCGAGGCGGGCGAAGAGCGGCAGGAGGTGCGCCCTGGCCAGGACGTTGACGGAGTCGATCTGGAGCAGCCCGAGCCGCTCGATCGTGCCGGTGACGTGCCGCATCGTCACCTGGACCGGGCGCGGACGGTCCAGCCCCTGCGCGGCGATCGCGGTGCGCCGTGCCTGGGCGAGGGTCAGCGTGCGCGTCACGCTGGGAGCGTACGCGGCGGGCCGCGGCGTGGTGCCGCGGCCCGCCGTCGGACTCAGAGTGCGGCGTCCTTGGCCGCGACCTCGTAGTTCAGTCGGATGATGCCGTAGGTCCAGCCGTGCCGGTGGTAGACGGCGCAGGGCTGCATGGTCTCCTCGTCGATGAAGAGGTAGAACGGGTGACCGACGAGCTCCATCTCGTAGAGCGCCTGGTCGATGCTCATCGGCTGCGTGTCGTGCAGCTTCTGGCGCACGATGACGGGCGAGTCGCCCAGCTGTGCCTCGACGACCTCCCCGGGCTCGGTCGGCGGGGTCGGGGTGGTGGGCAGCTCCTCCACCACCGGCTCCGGTGCGAGCTCCTCGAAGTCCGCGATCGGCTTGGCGCCACCGCGGCGGTGGTGGTTCTTGCGCCGGTCGCGTGCGCGACGCAGTCGCTCCATGAGCTTGGTCGTTGCCAGGTCGAGGGCCGCGTACCTGTCGTCGGCCGCAGCCTCAGCACGGATGGTCGGTCCCCGGTCGACCACCGTGAGCTCGACGCGCTCTGCCCTGTCGGCGAGCCGCGGGTTCTGCTCCTTGGTGATCTCCACCTCGATGCGACGCGCGCGGGGCGCGAGCTGCTCGACCTTGGAGAGCTTGTCCTCCAGGTGGGCGCGGAAGCGGTCCGCCACCTCGGTGTTACGGGCAACAACGGCAATATCCATGGTGACCTCCGTAGAGAAGTGAAACCGAATCGGTCTCTGCAGCGACCCGCTCTCAGCGGGTGAGGAAGATGTCTGCCACCTCCTCTCCTCGGAGCTCGCCACCACCCGGAGCCGGGCCGGTGGGCGAGAGTGCGTCCATACAGGAACGTTAGTCGAGGTCGCGGCCTGACACCCGCGATGTTGGTCCCGAGTGGCGCAATGTCCGCCTACTGGACACCGGCTGTGCCCGGCATCCCGGGTCTGCACGGGTCACGGCACCCGGGCGCCGACGGTCCGGCCCGGCGGTGGCGTCGCGGCGAGGACGAGGGCCCCGGCCACCCTGGCTCCCGCGCCGTCGAGGACCCTGCTGCAGGCGGCGAGGGTGGCGCCGGTGGTGAGGACGTCGTCGACGAGGACGACGACGGCGCCCGCGGGTGGCGCCGCGAGCACCCGGACGCCCGTGCTCCGGTTGCGGACCCGCCCGCGCACGCCCAGCCCGGACTGGTGGGCCCGGCCACCGGAGCGCCGCAGCACGTCGAGCGAGCGGACGGTGCGCCCCGCGGTCAGGGTCCCCGAAGCGGCGATCCCCGCGGCGACGGCGTCGGCGAGGTCGGCGACGACGAGCATCCCGCGCAGGCGGCGCCGCGTCCCCGACGGCGCGGGGACGACGAGGACGTCCCCGCTGCCGTCGCCGAGGGCGAGGTCGGGGTCGTGGGCCCACACCTGGGCCCCCTCCCGGGCGCGCGCGAGGAGGACGCGGGCGACGTCGCCGCGGCCCGCCCGCTTCCACGCGAGCACGAGCCGGCGGACCGGTCCTGCGTAGTCGGCGAGCGACCAGACGGGAAGGAGCCCGTCCGCGTCGCCAGGGAGGCTGAGCATCGGCGCCTGCCCGTCGCAGCGGACCGGGGTGCGGGAGACGAGGCCGCGGCACTGCGGGCAGACCGCCTGGTCCCACGCTCCGCAGCCCGCGCAGTCGGCCGGCAGGACGAGCGCGAGCGCCTCGGTGAGGGCACGGGCGGTGCCGGGCGTCATGCCGTCCAGCGTGGGGCAGTCCCCCTCACCGCGTCGTCCCGGGCCCGCTGGCTGTGGTGGCCGGGGCCGCGGAGGGGGTCCGGGGAGCGGCGTCGGTGTCTGTCGCTCGCGGACGACGCGCCGCCTCCGTCCCGCGAGAGCCGGATCGTGCACGCCCGGCGTGTGGCGGAAGTCGGCTGTCGCGCGGAAGTCCGCTGTCGTGCGGAAGTCCGCTGTCGCGCGGAAGTCCGCTGTCGCGCGGAAGTCGGCTGTCGCGCGGAAGTCGGCTCTCGTGCGGAAGTCGGCTCTCGTGCGGAAGTCGGCTCTCGCGCGGAAGTCGGCTCTCGCGGGTGGGTGGGGTCAGCCGGGGTAGGCGGGGTCGAAGACGTCGGTGGTGGCGAGGGTCCAGCCCAGGCCGTTGCGCTCGTAGAGCTGCCCGTCCTCCGTGCCGACGACGAGCGTGCGGTCACCGGTCGCGGCCGCCACCCGGGTCGCTCCGCTCACCGACGGAAGCTTCACGGTCGGTCCGCCGATCGTCACGAGGTGGACGGCGATGGCCGTGTCGGTGCCGCTCGAGCCGAGCACCGCGACCGTCTGCTCGTCGACCCAGGCCGCGGCGAGCGCGCTCGTCACGCTCTCCCCCACGCGGACCGGCTCGCCGACCGCGAGCGGGCGCCCGTCGCTGTCGCGCAGCACAGTGGCGAGCTCGATCCGGGAGACCCCGTCGGCCTGCCAGATGACGACGATCCGGGTCCCGTCGCGCGAGACCCGCAGGGAGAGCACGTCCGCGTCGTCCAGCCAGCTCGCCGACACCGAGGTGACGGTGCCGTTGGGGAGCACCGCCCGCAGCGTCCCGTCACTCGCCCGCGGGGTCGTCCAGATCCACCCGTGCCGGTCGATCGACGGCGCGACGAGGTTCGTCCCGGTCGTGAGCACGGCGCCGCCGTCCTGCTCGTTGGGCAGGCTGACGAGGCGGTCGGTGCCGTCGAGGACGACCGCCCGGCCCGAGGCGTCGTCGTACGGGAGCGCGGGCATGCGCGGGTCGGTGGCCAGGCTCTCCCCGACGAGCGGCACGAGCTCGGAGCCGGTGAACCGCTGGGCCCGGCCCTCGGCGACCACCACGGGGTTGCCCGTGATGTAGGGGTTGCGCAGGAGGTCGGGCGCGTCCCCCTCGAGCGGCAGCGGGTTCCCGCCGACGCTGAGGGTCACCGACTGGATGCCGGGCACCGTGCGCAGCGACTCCTCGAGCTGGGCGGCCATGAGGGCGCGCTGGGCGGGCTCCGCCGCGAGCGCCTCGGAGGACAGGTCCACCTGCGCCACGGAGTCGACGACGCTCACCGAGCCCTCGGCGAGCCGGGTCCCGGTCGGCACGGCCGTGGTCACCCCGCCCGCGAGCCACGAGGAGGGCCCCTCGAGCAGGTGACGCGCGATGAGGGAGGCGGCGCTGCGCTGGGGGTACCAGCGCGTCTCGGGGACGAGCGCCGCGTTGTCCGGGCTGAGGAAGTACAGCTGGTAGGGGTCGTACTGGTTCTCGAAGACCGCGGGCGAGACGAGGATGCCGTCCTCGAGGTCGACGATGCGCCACTGGCCCTCGTCGGTGCGCGCGAGGGTGAAGTCGAGCTGGAGCGGCGTGTCGGGTGCGGCCTCGGTGTACCGGCCCTGCGCGTCGACGGTCGCGGCCGCCGTCGCCGTGGCGCTCACCGACCCGTCCTCGCTCTGGGAGTAGGTGACGTCGCGCGCGGTGAAGACACGCACCTGGGCCCGCGGGTTCCACGTCTCGGCGGCCGGGCCGGCGAGGTACTCGCGGGCCACGGCGAACTCGTCGTTGCCGCCCGCGGCCACGGCGCGCAGGAAGCCCTGGACGATCTGGTTGGCGGTCGCGTCCGGGGTGGGGCCGTAGGCGATGAGCGCGACCGAGCTGCGCTCGGGGGGCGCGGCGTCGGCGGCGTTGACCGGGCCGGAGTCCGGGATGCTCACGCAGCCGGTGAGCACGAGGGCGACGGCCGCGAGGGCGGCCCCGAGGCGCGCGGCGGCGCGCCGGCGAAGAGGACCCATCAGCGGCCTCCCAGGCTCTCGAGGTCGGGCACGGCCGCCGGTCCGCCGCGCACCTCGGCGGGCTCGTCCGGGACGCGCTCGGGGCGCAGCGGCAGCGGCGGCTCGGAGACGAGGAGCCCCGCGCGGCGGGGCAGCACCAGGCGGAAGGCGGCGCCCTCGCCCGGCTCGCCCCACGCCTCGAGGGTGCCCCCGTGGAGCCGGGCGTCCTCCAGGGAGATGGACAGGCCCAGCCCGGTGCCGCCCGTGGTGCGTGCGCGGGCGGGGTCGGCGCGCCAGAACCGGTCGAAGACGTGCTGCGCGGCCTCGGGGGTCATCCCCGTGCCGTGGTCGCGGACGACGACGGCGACCGCGGTGTCGTTGACGCCCACGGTGATGTCGATCGGGCGGCTCTCGCCGTGCTCGATCGCGTTGACGAGGAGGTTGCGGATGATGCGGTCGACCCGGCGCGGGTCGATGTCGGCGGTGCACGGCCGACCCGGTCCGTGGACGGTGATCGTCGAGCCGCTGCGCTCGGCGAGCGGCGCCGCGAGCTCGACGGCGTGGGCGACGACGTCCTGGAGGTCGCGCTCCTCGACGTCGAGCACGGCGGCCCCGGCGTCGAAGCGGCTGATCTCCAGGAGGTCGGCGAGCATCTGCTCGAAGCGGTCGAGCTGGGTCTGGAGGAGCTCGGCGGAGCGTCGGGCGGCGGGGTCGAGGGCGTCCCGGCTCGCGTGGAGGACCTCGCTGGCCATCCGGATGGTGGTGAGCGGGGTCCGCAGCTCGTGGGAGACGTCGGAGACGAAGCGCTGCTGGAGGCGGGAGAGCTCGGCCATGCGCTCGATCTGGTCCTGGAGGCTCTCGGCCATCTCGTTGAAGCTGCGGCCGAGGGTGGCCATCTCGTCGTTGCCGAGCACCTCGAGGCGCTCGTCGAGCAGGCCGTCGGCGAGCCGTTCGGCGCTGCGGGCGGCCTGGCGCACCGGCGCGAGGACGCGCTGGGCGAACAGCCACGTCATCGCGCCGAGGAAGACGAGCAGGACGCCGGCGCCGGCGCTGAGCACCTGCATGACGAGGCGGAGCGTGTCCTCCTCGGCCCGCAGGGAGTAGACGATGTACAGCTCCTGGGTCCCGACGACCGGAAGGATGACCTCCGAGCCGACGATGATGCCGGGCCCGCCACCCATCGCCAGGGGGAGCGAGATCGACTGCCAGTGCTGGCCGCCGTCGGCGACCGCCTTGCGCAGCTCGCTGGTGAGGACGGTCTTGTCGAGCAGACGCTCGTCCATCACCAGCTCGTTGATGAGCACCTGGGAGGTCTCCCCCGGGCTGCGCAGGAGCATCGCACCGACGACGCCGCCGCCGGTGCCCTGGCTGCCGGCGATGAGGTCGGAGGCGAGCAGCTCGACCTGCGGGCCGGTGTTGGCGATGGCGGCGTCGAAGCGCTCCTGGGCGGAGCGGGTGCGCGAGGCGGCGTCGGCGATGATCTCGTCACGGCGCGCCTCGAAGAGGCCGTCGCGGATCGTCACGCTCACCACCGCGCCGAGCAGGACGAGGGCGGCGACGCCGACGAGGACGGTCGTGATCGACACGCGCAGGCGCAGCGAGGTGCGCCAGCGGTCGACGACACGGCCCAGCCACCCACCGGGCCAGGCCGTCCTCCCCTCGGTCGTGCTCACGCCGTCACCGCTGCGTGGCGCCCGCTCGGTAACCGACGCCGCGCACGGTCACGACGACCTGGGGGTTCTCGGGGTCCTGCTCGACCTTCGCGCGCAGGCGCTGGACGTGGACGTTGACGAGCCTGGTGTCCGCGGCGTGGCGGTAGCCCCAGACCTGCTCGAGGAGCACCTCGCGGCTGAAGACCTGCCAGGGCTTGCGGGCCAGGGCGAGGAGCAGGTCGAACTCGAGCGGGGTGAGGGGGATGCTCTGGTCCCCGCGCGTCACCTGGTGGCCGGCGACGTCGATGACGAGGTCGCCGATGGTCAGCCGCTCGGTCTGCGGCGCCGTCGTGCGCCGCAGGCGCGTCTTCACGCGCGCGACGAGCTCCTTGGGCTTGAACGGCTTGGGGATGTAGTCGTCGGCGCCCGCCTCGAGCCCGGCGACGACGTCGATGGTGTCGGACTTCGCGGTGAGCATGACGATGGGGACGCCCGACTCTGCGCGGATGAGGCGGCAGACCTCGATGCCGTCGATGCCCGGGAGCATGAGGTCCAGGAGCACGAGGTCCGGCTCGTGGGTCCGGAAGACCTCCAGCGCCTGGGCGCCATCAGGGCACATGACGGTCTCGTACCCCTCGGCCTGGAGCACGATCCCGATCATCTCGGCGAGCGCGGTGTCGTCGTCGACCACGAGAATTCGAGCGTTCATGCCGACTATGGTCGCATCCGCAGCAAGGGACTCCATTGTGCCGATGATCATGTTGCGCTCGGCCTCGTAGCCGCGTGGGACGATGGCCGCCCGAGACCAGGAGGGGACCGATGAGCCAGGAGCCGGGTTCGACCGCGGGTGGCGCCGGGCCGACCGGCCCGTCGACCCCCGACCAGTACGGGCAGTACGGGCAGTACGGCCAGCAGCCCGACCAGTACGGGCAGTACGGCCAGCAGCCCGACCAGTACGGGCAGTACGGCCAGCAGCCGCCGCCCGCTCCCGGCGCCTACGGGCAGTACGGCCAGGCGCCCGGCGGCGGTTACTACGGGCCCGGCTTCGCTCCCGTGCCCTCCGCCGTGCAGCCGGGCATCGTCCCGCTCAGGCCGCTGACCCTCGGGGAGATCTACGACGGCGCCTTCCGTGCCATCCGCAGCAACCCGCTCGTCATGTTCGGGCTGGCCATCATCGTCGTCGGCGCCGGCGCCCTCCTCCAGGCCGGCGTCACCGTCGCGCTGCTCGAGAACATCGAGCGTGCGCTGCAGGCCGGCGCCTCGGATCTCGACGCGTTCCTCGGGGTCGGCACGCTCGCCGGCCTCGTCATCAGCTGGGTGCCGCTGAGCCTGGCGACGCTCGTCCTCGAGGGCCTGGCCATCATCTCGGTGAGCGAGTCCGTCCTCGGGCGCACGATCGGTCTCGCCGAGGTCTGGCAGCGCGCCCGCGGCCGGCTGCTGCGCCTCGTCGGCCTCTCCCTGCTCCTCGGGCTGGCCGGCATCGTCGCCGTCACCGGCGGAGCCGTGCTCGTCGCCCTCCTCTTCGTCGGCGTGGCGCAGACGGGCGACCGGGCGCTCACCGCGGGGCTCCTCGCCCTCCTCCTCGTCGTCCTCATGGGTGTGCTCGTCGCGTTCCTCACCGTGCGGCTCATGTTCGCGCCGTGCGTGATCATGCTCGAGGGGACGGGCGTCATCGCCTCGATCGGGCGCTCGTGGCGACTGTCGAAGGGCACCTTCTGGCGGCTGTTCGGGATCATGCTGCTCACCGTCGTCCTCGTCGGCGCCCTCGTCGGCATCCTGTCGGTGCCCTTCTCGATGGTCGGCGGCCTGTTCGCCTTCCAGGACGACATCCTCATCCCGTTCATCGTCTCCTCGATCGGCCAGCTCGTCGGCTCGGCGATCTCCATCCCCGTCATGGCCGCGGTGCTCGCCCTCCTGTACATCGACGTCCGGATGCGCAAGGAGGGGCTGGACGTCGAGCTCGCGCGCGCCGCGGGATGAGCCGCGCGCGGCTGCTCGGCGTGCCGGTCGAGCCGGACGCCGAGGAGGCCAGGCGCTGGGCGCAGGAGGAGCTCTCCCGCAGCGTCTACCGGGACGAGCCCGGCGTGCTGGACCGGCTGTGGCGCTGGCTCGGCGAGCAGCTCCAGCGGCTGCTCGAGATCGACGCCTCGGCGCCGGAGAGCCTCGTGCCCGTCATCGTCGTCGTCGGGGCCGTCGTCCTGCTCGTCCTCGCGCTCTACCTCGCCGGACCGGTGCGCCGCCGCCGGCGGACCGCCGGGGCGCGCTCCCACACGCTCTTCGACGACGACGGCGACGCGACGAGCGCGTCGCTCACGGCCGCCGCGGACGACGCCGCTGATCGGGGCGACTGGGCACTGGCCGTCCTCATGCGCTTCCGCGCGATCATCCGCTCTCTCGACGAGCGCACGGTGATCGACGACCGCCCCGGCCTCACCGCCCACGAGGCGGGCGCCGCGGCGGCGTCCCTCCTGCCCGGCTGCGCCGCCGGCCTCACCTGGGCCGCCCGCCTGTTCGACGACGTCTGCTACGGCTCGGCGCGTCCCGGCCCGGACCAGGACGCGCGGATGCGTGAGCTCGCCCGTGAGGTGGCCGCCGCCCGTCCGGTCGCGACCGGACGCCCCGTGGGACTGGTCGCCCCGTGACCGCGGTAGCAGAGGCACAGACCCAGGTCCCGGCGCGCCGCAACCGGCGCCAGACGCTGTTCCTCGTCGCCGTGGCCCTCGTCGCCGTGGCGGCGTTCGTCGTCCTCCTCGCCGCCCGGCAGACGACGTCCGCGCTCCCGCTCGCCCCGGACAACCCCGCGCCCGCCGGCGCGCAGGCGGCCGCGACGATCCTGCGTGAGCAGGGGGTGCGCGTGCGCACCGTGCGGACGACGGACGAGGTGACGCAGGTGGCCGGGCCCGGCACGACGCTGTTCGTCGCCGGCGGCGGTCTCCTGGACGACGACCAGCTCGCCGCGGTGCGTGGCACGGGGGCCGACGTCGTCCTCACCCAGTCGACCTTCCTGCCCGACCTCGAGCCGCTCACCGACAAGGTCACCCCCTCCCCGGTCGGCAGCCCCGACCCGCTGCGGGCCGACTGCGCCGACCCGGACGCCCTCGCCGCGGGCACCGTCTCCGGGAGCACCGGAGGCGTCGAGCCGCTCGCCGCGGACGTCGAGCTGTGCTTCCCGACGGCGGACGGGGCCGGGGCCCTGGCCACGTGGGAGGAGGACGGGCGCCGCTTCGTGTTCCTCGCCGACGGCACCCTGCTGAGCAACGAGCGCCTCGCCGACGCCGGCAACGCCGCCCTCGTCCTGCGTCTCCTGGGCGCGAGCAGCGAGCTCGTCTGGTACCTGCCGACGGCGGGTGACACCGTGACGCCGCAGACCGAGGAGGAGCCGGCGGGCGTCCTGCCGCCCGCCGCCACCATCGTCGGTGCCCAGCTCCTCGTCCTCGCCGTCGTCGTCGTGCTGTGGCGCGGCCGGCGGCTCGGGCGCGTGGTCACCGAGCCGATGCCCGTCGTCGTGCGCTCCGCGGAGACGACGCTGGGCCGCGGCCGGCTCTACCGCCGCGCCCGCGACCACGCGCACGCGGCCGCCGGGCTGCGCGCGGGGTGCGCGACGCGCTGCGCCGCCCGCCTCGGGGTGCCCCGCTCCGCGCGTCCCGAGGACCTCGTCGCCGCCGTCGCCCGCTCCACCGGCCGCGACGAGCAGTCCGTCGCGGCCCTGCTCCACGGCCCGTCCCCGACGTCGGACGCCGCCCTCGTCCACCTCACCCGCGAGCTCGACACCCTGGAAAGCGAGGTCCACCCGTCGTGACCACCTACACCCCCGGCGAGCAGCCGCCGCCCCCGCCGCCGGCGGCTGCCCCCGTCACGCACGCCGCCGCCCCGCCCGAGGACTCCCCCCGCGCCCGCCTCGCCGCGTTGCGCGAGGAGGTCGGCAAGGCCGTCGTCGGCCAGGAGGCCGCCGTCACCGGCCTCGTCATCGGGTTGCTGTGCCGCGGGCACGTGCTCCTCGAGGGCGTTCCCGGGGTGGCCAAGACGCTGCTCGTCCGGTCGCTGGCTGCCAGCCTCGACATGGACACCAAGCGGGTGCAGTTCACCCCTGACCTCATGCCCGGTGACGTCACCGGCTCGCTCGTCTACGACGCGCGCACCGCCGAGTTCTCCTTCCGGGAGGGGCCGGTGTTCACCAACCTCCTCCTCGCCGACGAGATCAACCGCACCCCGCCCAAGACCCAGGCCTCGCTGCTCGAGGCGATGGAGGAGCGCCAGGTGTCGGTGGACGGCGAGGCGCGCCCGCTTCCCGACCCGTTCATGGTCGTCGCGACCCAGAACCCCGTGGAGTACGAGGGCACCTACCCGCTGCCCGAGGCCCAGCTCGACCGCTTCCTCCTCAAGCTCCTCGTGCCGCTGCCCGAGCGCGCGGAGGAGATCGAGGTCCTCCAACGGCACGCCCGCGCCTTCGACCCGCGTGACCTCGCCGGGGCCGGGCTGCGCGCCGTCGCCGGACCGGGCGACCTCGCCGCGGCCCGCGCCGAGGTCGGCCGGGTCCAGGTCGCACCGGAGGTGCTCGGCTACGTCGTCGACGTGTGCCGCGCGACCCGCACCTCGCCCTCGCTCTCGCTCGGCGTCTCCCCTCGCGGGGCGACGGCCCTGCTCGCGACGTCGCGGGCATGGGCCTGGCTCACCGGCCGGGACTACGTGACGCCCGACGACGTCAAGGCCCTCGCCCACGCGACGCTGCGCCACCGCGTCCAGCTGCGCGCCGAGGCCGAGCTCGAGGGCGTGACCGCCGAGACCGTCCTCGACGGCGTCCTGCGCGCCGTCCCGGTCCCGCGCTGACCGTGTCCCGACCCGCGCTGCCCACGAGGAGACCACGATGGCGCTGACCCGCCGCGCCGCGCTCGTCGCGGCCGTGGGCCTCGTGCCGGTGCTGCTCGTGCCCCGCGGGGCGACGGTCGCGGCGTGGGCGGCGGTGCTCGTGCTCGGCGTCCTGCTCGACGTCCTCCTCGCCGCCTCGCCGCGCGCGCTGGAGCCCCACCGGGAGGTGCCCCACTCGGTGCGCCTGGGCGAGCCGGCCACCTCGACCCTCACGGTGACGAACACCGGCCGGCGCACGGCGCGCCTGCTCGTGCGCGACGCGTGGGTGCCCTCGGCGGGCGCCGAGCACAACCGGCACCGGCTCACCGTCCCGGCGGGCGAGGCGCGCCGGGTGCGCACCGGCCTGCGCCCGACACGGCGCGGTGACCGGGTGGCCGACCTCGTGACGCTGCGCTGCCACGGCCCGCTGGGCCTGGCGGGCCGGCAGCGCTCACTGCCCGCGCCGGCACGGCTGCGGGTGCTGCCCGCCTTCACCTCCCGGCGCCACCTGCCCTCGCGGCTCGCCCGCCTGCGTGAGCTCGACGGGCGCGCCGCGGTCAACGTGCGCGGGCAGGGCACCGAGTTCGACTCGCTGCGCGAGTACGTCATCGGCGACGACGTGCGCGCCATCGACTGGCGGGCGACGGCACGCGGCGGCGACGTCGTCGTGCGCACGTGGCGCCCCGAGCGGGACCGGCGGGTGCTCGTCGTCGTCGACTCCTCGCGGCTGTCGGCCGCCCGGCTGGGCGAGGCACCCCGGCTCGAGGCGCAGATCGAGGCGGCACTGCTCCTCGCGGCGCTCGCCTCACGCGCCGGTGACCGGGTCGACGTCGTCGCGGTCGACTCGGCGGTGCGGGCCCGCGTCTCCGGGGTGCAGGGCGCGCGGCTCATGTCCTCCCTCGCCGACGGGCTGGCGCAGGTCGAGGCGTCCCTCGTCCAGGTGAGCTGGCCGACGGTGACGCAGGTCGTGCGCGACACGCTGTCCCAGCGCTCGCTCGTCGTGCTCCTCACCGCGCTGGACACGGCGGCGGTGACGTCGGACCTGCTCCCCGTCGTCGGGGCGATGACGCGCGACCACCAGGTCGTGCTCGCGTCGGCGGCCGACCCCGAGGCCGAGGAGATCCGCCGGCGGCGCCTGACGAGCGAGGAGGTCTTCGACGCCGCAGCCGCCGAGCGCGCGGCGATCGAGCGCGGCGCCGCCGCGATGCGGCTGCGCCGTCAGGGGGTCGAGGTCGTCGAGGCGCTGCCGGAGGACCTGCCGCCCGCGCTGGCCGACACCTACCTCGCGCTCAAGGCCGCCGGGCGGCTGTAGGAGCGACAGGGCGGGCTACCAGGCGGGGACGACCTCGATGTGCTCGCGCCGCAGTGCCCGGTGGAAGGCCGGGTCGCGCAGCAGGCGCAGCTCCCACACCCGCTTGCGACCCTCACCGGCCGGGAACCGCTGGGCCGAGGCGAGGGGCGAGGGGTGGACGATGAGCTCTGAGGTCCCCCTCGGCAGGCTGCGCAGCTGGGCGAGCACGTCGGCGCGCAGGTGGCCGTACCCGAGGATCGCCGAGCCGGGCAGCCAGGAGCCGACGAGCGTCTGGGGCAGGCGCACACCGAGCGCGTCGGCCCGGCGCACGGCCCGGCGGTGGGCGGTGCCCAGCCCACGCACGGCCAGCCCGAGCACGGACGCGAGGCGGCGGGGCAGGCGGAAGGCGAGGCCGTGCTCGGCGCAGAACTCCACCGCCGTGAGCGCGAGCGAGCGCCCGCGCAGGCCGTAGAGCGTGCCGGAGTGGGAGTCGAGCGCGGGGGGACGCAGTCCCAGGCGACGCATCCAGCCGAGCTGGGCGAACATCTCGCGCGCGACGTCCGCGGTCGAGGCGCTGCGCTCGGCCTGCGCGGCGTCCAGGGGCAGCGTGCCGTCCGGGCCGATGAGCGTGCGCGCGTCGGCCGACAGCGGTGACCATCCGGCCCACTCACGCGCGCTGTTGAGGGTGAGGTGCAGGCGCGGGGCGTGCAGGCCGGCGGCCTTGAGACGCTCGACCGCGTCGGTCGCCGCCGTCGCCACCGGGATGAGCGTCGTCGCCGAGACGAGCCCGTCCCGCATGAGCTCGACGATCGTCGCGTTCGTCTCGGCGTCGACCCCGAGGTCGTCGGCCGTGATGACGAGCCTGCGGTTCATGGCACCTCACACGCAACGCGCGGAGACCACCCCCGCGCGGCACCTCCAGCGTACGTCCGGCCCGCCCGGCTGCCACAGGGAGGGCGGGAGGAGGAGCTCGTCTCAGCCGGCCTGCGCCAGGGTGTGCCCGGCGAGGTCCTCCTCCAGGTCCCCGGTCTCCCCCGCCCGGACGGCGCGCCGCCCCAGGACGAGGGTGTACGTCCAGTAGGCGGCGAGCACGAGGGTACCGATGGTGACCTTCAGCCAGGTGGGCAGCGGTGACGGCGTGACGAAGCCCTCGACGAGCCCGGAGACGGCGAGCACGAGCACGAGCCCGAGCGCGACGGCGAACAGCGAGCGGCCCTCCTCGGCGAGTGCCCGGGAGCGGGTGCGCGGGCCCGGCGCGACCCACGCCCAGAAGAGCTTGAGCCCGGCGCCGGCCGCGACGAAGATCGCGGTGAGCTCCATGAGGCCGTGGGGCGCGATGAGCCCGAAGAACACGTCGAGGTACCCCTCGGAGGCCATGACGCCGCCCGAGGAGCCCACACCGACGGCGTTGGCGAGCAGGACGTAGGCGGGGAAGACGCCGGTGATCCCCAGGCCGATGCACTGCGCGGCGATCCACGCGTTGTTCGTCCACACGAGACCGGCGAAGTCGGCGGCCGGGTAGTTGGAGTAGTAGGCGGCGAACGCCTCCTCGGCGTACTGGCGGCGCTCGGCCGGACTGCCGACGGAGGCGAGGGCCGCCTCGTTCGTCGCCACCCACCAGCCGCTGAGGGTCGCGACCGCGAGGAACGCGACACCGGCCCACACCGTCCACCAGCGCACGCGGTAGAAGGCCGCCGGCAGCTGGAGGAGGAGGAAGCGTGTGACGTCGGAGAGCCGGGCCTCGTGGGCACCGGCGATCCGGCCGCGCGCGGTGGCGAGCAGGCCGGACAGCTCGGAGACGACGACGGGGTCGGGGGCGCTCGTGCGGACGGCGGACAGGTGCCCGGCGGTCGCCTGGTAGAGGGCGACGAGCTCGTCGGCCTCCGCGCCCGTGAGCCGGCGCCGGGCGGACAGCGTCGCCAGGCGCTGCCACTGCGGCCGGTGCACGGCGGCGAAGGCGTCGATGTCCACGCGGGTACCCTGCCACACATGACCTCGCACGCCGCCCACAGCAGCGGCAGGGCGCTGCAGGCGGCGCGCCTCAACGACGACCTCATCGTCACCGGCGAGGCCGTCGCGCTCGAGGTGCGGCCGGCCGCCTTCATGCTCCGCGTCGCGGGCGGCCTCATCGACGCCACGTGCTACGTCATCGTCCTCGGCGCGATCTCCGTGGGGATCCTCGGGCGCCTCGACAACCAGGCGCAGGCGGACACGCTCACGATCGTGACGTTCGCGTGCGTCGCCGTCGTCGCCCCCACCCTCGTCGAGACGCTCACCCGGGGCCGCTCGCTCGGCAAGCTCGCCACCGGCATCCGGATCGTGCGCGACGACGGCGGGCCGATCCGCTTCCGGCACGCCTTCGTCCGCGCACTGGCCGGGCTCGGTGAGCTGTGGCTGACCGCCGGGTCCGTCGCCGTCGTCGCGGCGCTGCTCAACGGCCGCGGCAAGCGGCTGGGCGACCTCCTCGCCGGCACGTACGCGGTGCGCACCCGAGGCGCGGACCGCACGCCCCCACCCCTCCTCATGCCCCCCGAGCTCGCCGACTGGGCGCGCGACGCCGACATCCGCGCGCTGCCGGACGGTCTCGCCCTGGCCGCCCGCCGCTTCCTCGACCGCACCGGCACCCTCGACCCCGCCTCCCGTGCGGAGCTCGGGCGCCGGCTCGCCGCCCGCGTGGAGCCGCTCGTCGCCCCGCCACCGCCGTGGGGGACCAACCCCGAGCGGTTCCTCGCCGCGGTGCTCGTCGCCCGCCGGGACCGGGAGTACGCCGTCGGCCTGCGGGCCCGCGACGCGCTGGCCGAGACGACCGCCGAGCTGCGCCGCCTCCCCTTCGGGGTCCGCTAGCCGCCACGGGCACTCCCGCCCCTTGGTCTAGACCAGGTACGTGACGTAGGACACGCCGTGGTCTACGCTGACCTGACAGCAGTTTCCTCCATCACTGTCGGCGAGAAAACTGTTGTCGCGCGGGAAGGCCCCCGCGGTGTTCGAGGTCGACCACCAGGAGGAACGTTGTCCACAAAGCACGTCGGTGCCAAGGCAGGCGCCGCCACCACTCTCGCGGCAGGGCTGCTCCTCGCAGCCACCGTGCCCGCCGCCGGCACGTCGGCACCCGACTCCACCGGCCCGATCGACCAGATCGTCTCGAACATGACGATCGACGAGCTCATCGGCCAGATGACGTGGACCTTCGTCTACGGCAACTCCGCCACCGACGACTCCATGGCCACGGAGAACCAGGCCCGCTACGGCGTGGACACCCCGGCCGAGGTCGTGGAGAAGTTCGACCTCGGCGGGGTCCTGTACTTCGCGTGGTCCAACCCGGGGATCGTCGACGACCCCGTGCTCACCGCAGAGCTGTCCAACGGGCTGCAGCGAGTGTCCGAGGATGACGGCTCGGGCATCCCGCTCGCCGTGACGATCGACCAGGAGGGCGGCATCGTCGCCCGCATGGGCGCGCCGGTCACCGTCCTGCCGGGCAACATGGCGCTCGGCGCCACGTGGGACGCCGACCTCGCCTACGCGCAGGGCGCCGTGCTCGGGGCGGAGATGGCCGCGGTCGGCGTCAACGTCGACTTCGCGCCCGTCGTCGACGTCAACACCAACCCGGCCAACCCCGTCATCGGCGTGCGCTCGATGGGCGAGGACCCGGAGAACGTCGCGGCCCTCGGCGTCGCACAGGTCATGGGGATGCAGGACCAGGGCGTCGCCGCGGCGGCCAAGCACTTCCCCGGCCACGGCGACACCGCCACCGACTCCCACACCGGGCTGCCGATCATCAGCTACGACCGCGACACCCTCGAGCAGCACCTCCTGCCCTTCCGCGAGTCGATCGACGCCGGTGTCGACATGATCATGACGGCCCACGTCATCGTCGAGGCCATCGACCCCGACATGCCCGGCACCCTCTCCCCCGCCGTGCTCACCGACCTCCTGCGTGACGACCTCGGCTTCGAGGGCCTCGTGACGACCGATGCCCTCGACATGGCCGCGCTCAAGCAGCTGCCGGGCAACCCGCTCGACGACGGCGACATCGCCGTCCTCGCCATCCAGGCCGGCTCCGACATCCTCCTCATGTCGCCCGACGTCCCCGCCACCTTCGAGGCCGTCAACGCCGCCGTCGAGTCCGGCGAGATCACCCGCGAGCGCCTCGAGGAGTCCGTCACCCGCATCCTGGAGTGGAAGGAGGAGAGCGGCGTCTGGGCCGACCCGTACGTCGACGTCGAGGCCGTCGAGTCGATCGTCGGCAACGCCGAGCACGCCGCCACCGCCCAGGAGATCGCCGAGCGGTCCGTCACCCTGCTCCGCAACGAGGACGACACCCTCCCGCTGGACGCCGGCTCCAAGGTCTTCGTCACCGGCTGGGGCGCCACCGGCGTGCCCAACCTCGCCGCCGCCCTCACCGCGCACGGCGCGCAGACCACCGCGCACCTGGCCGCCTTCCCGAACCAGGAGCAGATCGACGCCGCGGTCGCGGCCGCCGAGGGCCACGACGCCGTCGTCGTCATGACGATGACGCCGACCGGCGCCGCCAACGTCACGAGCCAGCAGAACTACCTCGACGCGCTCATCGAGACCGGCATCCCGGTCGTCCAGGTCCCCGTGCGCAACCCGTACGACGTCGCCTGGGCCGAGCCCGCCGCGCAGGTCGCCACCTACGGCTACCAGCTGCCCTCGCTCCAGGCGCTCGCCGCCGTCGTCATGGGGGACGTCGCCCCCACCGGCGCGCTGCCCGTCAACGTGCCCACCGCCGACGGCGAGGGCACGCTCTTCGAGATGGGCTTCGGCATGACCTACGAGGACGACGGCGAGCAGCCCGGCCCCCAGCCGCCGACGCAGCAGCAGTACGGGTTCTTCCTCACCAACGGCTGGACCGGCGGCGCCGCCGACCACGCCTTCCCCTACGGCCGCTTCACCGACGAGGTCCTCATCGGCGACTGGGACGGTGACGGCCGCGACTCCATCACCGTGCGCCGCGGCGCGGAGTTCCACGTGAACAACCGCACCACCGGCGGGCCCGCGGAGTCGACCTTCGTCTACGGGCGCCCGGGCGACGTCGTCCTCGTCGGCGACTGGGACGGCGACGGCACCGACACGCTGGCCGTGCGCCGCGGTGCGGAGTACCACGTGAAGAACTCCCTCGTGGGCGGCCCGGCCGACCAGGTCGTGGTCTACGGGCGCGCCGGTGACGAGGTGCTCGTCGGTGACTGGGACGGCAACGGCAAGGACACCTTCGCGGTGCGCCGCGGCGCCGAGATCCACGTGACCAACACGCTGCGCGCCGGTGCCGCGGACGAGGGCTTCGTCTACGGGCGGGCCGGTGACCAGATGCTCGCCGGTGACTGGAACGGCGACGGCGAGGACACCTTCGCCGTGCGCCGTGGGCACGTCTACCACGTGAGCAACTGGCTGCGTGGCGGCCCGGCCGAGAAGGTCGTCGCCTACGGCCGCCCCGGCGACGAGGTCTTCGTGGGCGACTGGGACGGGGACGGCACCGACAGCCTCGGCGTCCGCCGCACCCCCTGACCCGCAACACCACCTGACGCGCCCTCAGCCGCGGGCGCGCACCACCTGAAGCGCACCACCTGAAGCGCCGAGAGCTGGATCGTGCACCGCGCACGATCCGGCTCTCGGCGCTCGTGCGTGTGCCGGCGCGTGCTGATGCGGGGCGCGGGCGGTGCAGGCGCGGGTGCGGACCAGGGCGCCGGGGCGCGTACGGTGGCGGGGTCCGTGCCCGCCGTCCCGACGAAGGCCCATGACCTCCTCCCGCCGCACCGCCGCCGCGCTCGCCGCCGCCACCGCCCTGCTCCTCGCCCTGGGCGCCGCCGGCCCCTCGGCGACGGCGACGACCGACGTCGAGGACGTCGTCGCCGCGATGAGCGAGGACGAGCTCGTCGGCCAGATGACATGGGTCCACGTCTACGGTTCCGGAGCCGAGGACAGGTCCCGGGCCGCCGAGAACCGGGCCCGCTACGGCGTGGACACCCCGGCCGACGTCGTGCGGAAGTACGCGCTCGGCGGCGTCCTGTACTTCGCGTGGGCCGGCAACACCGACTCCCCCGAGCAGGTCGCCGACCTGTCCGCCGGGCTCCAGGAGGCGGCGTCCGCGGGGCCCGGGGTGCCGCTCGCCATCACCGTCGACCAGGAGGGCGGTGAGGTCTCCCGCCTCGGGCACCCGGTCACGGACCTCCCGGGCGGCATGGCGCTCGGCGCCACCTTCGACCCACAGCTCGCGCGGGGGCAGGGCGAGGTGCTCGGCGCCGAGCTCGCCGCCATGGGCGTCAACGTCGACTGGGCGCCCGTCGCGGACCTCAACACCAACCCGGACAACCCGGTCATCGGGCTGCGGTCCCTCGGCGCGGACCCCGCCACCGTCTCCGAGCTCACCGCCGCCCAGATCCAGGGCCTGCAGTCGCAGCACGTCGCCGCGGCGGCCAAGCACTTCCCCGGTCACGGGGACACCGACGTCGACTCCCACACCGGCCTGCCGGTCGTCGCGGGCGACCCGGCGGAGCTCGCCGCCCACCTCGAACCGTTCCGCGCCGCCGTCGCCGCCGGGGTCGACATCGTCATGTCGGCCCACATCGTCGTCGAGTCCATCGACCCGGACATGCCCGGCACCCTCTCCCCCGCCGTGCTCACCGACCTCCTGCGCGGCGACCTCGGCTTCGAGGGCCTCGTGACCACCGACGCCCTCGACATGGCCGCGCTCAAGCAGCTGCCGGGCAACCCGCTCGACGACGGCGACATCGCCGTCCTCGCCATCCAGGCCGGCTCCGACATCCTCCTCGCGCCGCCGGACGTCGACGCCGCACTCGCCGGCGTCCGCGAGGCCCTCGCCACCGGGGAGCTCACCCGCGAGCGTCTCGAGGAGTCGGTGACCCGGATCCTGGAGTGGAAGGTGGAGCGCGGGATCTGGGACGGCGCCGAGCGGCCCGGGCTCGACGTCGTCGGCAGCCCCGACCACCGCGCCGTCGCCGCCGCGATCGCCGAGCGGGCGGTCACCCTCGTGCGCGACGAGGGCGCCGTCCTGCCGCTCGACCCGGCTGCCGGGCCGGTCCTCCTCGCGGGCGCCGGGTCCGCGTGGCCCGAGCGCCTCACCCCGCTGCTCGCCGCGGAGGGCCTGACCGTCACCGAGCGGCTGGAGAGCGGGACGAGCCCGAGCCGGGGCTACCGCGCCGCGGTGCGCTCGGCGGCCGAGGGCGCGGCCGCCGTCGTCCTCGCCGTCGACGACCTGCGCGCCGACGCCGCCCAGCAGGCACTCGTCACCGAGCTGGCGGCGAGCGGCACGCCCGTCGTCGTCGTGCTCGCCGGGACCCCGTACGACTACGCCGCGGTTCCCGGCGAGGTCGCCGCCGTCCTGGCCTCCTACGGGACGTCGACCGTGAGCCACGCGGGCGTCGCGGGGGTCCTGTCGGGCCGCGTGCTGCCCACCGGCCGCCTCCCGGTCGAGGTCACCGCTCCGGACGGGACGGTGCTCGCCGCGCTCGGCTCCGGGGTCCGGCGGACCGAGGAGGTGACCCCGGCGGCCGTGACGTTCACCGACCTGCCCGGCACCCAGGACGACGCCGTCGAGGTCCCCGACGTCCCGGGCGCCGCCTACCTCCTCGACGGGCAGACCCTCACGCCCGGCACCCACCCGGCCGAGGGCACCGTCGTCGTCACCGCGCAGGCCGACCCGCCCTCCGCCTACCACCTGGCCGACGGCGCGGACGCCCGGTGGGAGCACACCTTCGACACCGCCGAGGCCACCCCGGACGCGGCCGAGCCGGCGCCGGCGGAGGACGGCGACCCCGCCGGCTGGCTCCTGCCCGCCATCGTCGCCACCCTCCTCGCCGCCGCCCTCGCCCTCGCCGCCCGAACCCTCCACCGCCGCCGCTGACCCGGCCCTCCCAGGGACCGGCGTGCACGATCCAGCGCTCGGTGGAGGAGAGGCGTGCACGATCCAGCGCTCGGCGGGAGGGAGAGGGTGCGTGGCGGTGCCGGGGACGGGGGCGTGGCCGGGAGTACCGTGGTTCGGCGTGGCGGACGGTCGTCCGCGTCGCACCCGTCCGTGAGAGGCCAGCATGACCGCTGCCACGACATCCGTCGCGGCTCCGTCCCGCAGCGCCCGTCCGCGCTTCCGGGCCGACATCCAGGGGCTGCGCGCGGTCGCGGTCCTGCTCGTCCTCGCCTACCACGCCGGGGTTCCGCTCGTGCCCGGCGGGTACGTCGGCGTCGACGTCTTCTTCGTCATCTCCGGCTTCCTCATCACCGGTCTGGTCCTGCGCGAGGTCGAGGAGACCGGCCGGCTGAGCCTGCGCCGGTTCTACGCCCGACGCGCGAAGCGGCTGCTGCCCGCGACGGCGGTGGTGTTCCTCGCCGTCACCGCGCTCACGATCCTCGCGCTGCCGGTCACCCGCTGGCGCGAGATCGCCGGGGACCTCGTCGCGAGCGCCACCTACCTCGTCAACTGGCGGCTCGCGGACCGCTCGGTCGACTACCTCGCGGAGGGCGCGGCGGCCGGCCCGCTCCAGCACCTCTGGTCCCTCGCCGTCGAGGAGCAGTTCTACCTCCTGTGGCCGCTGCTGGTCGTCGCCCTCGTGCGCCCGCGTGCCGGGAGCCCGGCCCGCCGCCTCGGGTGGGGCCTGCTCCTCGTCGCGGCGGCGTCCCTCGCGTGGTCGGTCCACCTCACGGCGCGGGACCCCGGCGCCGCCTACTTCGTCACGACGACGCGGCTGTGGGAGCTGGCGCTCGGTGCCCTCCTCGCCGTCGTCGTGGCCCGGGGCGTCATCGGGCGCTCCCCCCGGGCCCGTCAGGCGCTCGGCTGGACCGGGCTGGCGGCCATCGGGTACGCGGCCGTGACCTTCGACGCGACCACCGCCTTCCCGGGCACCGCGGCGCTCGTGCCGACGCTCGGGGCCGCCGCCGTGCTCGTGGCCGGCAGCGGTGACCCGCGCGGGGAGCTCGCGCCGCTCACCGGGCCCTTCGTGCAGCGCGTCGGCGCGCTGTCCTACTCGCTCTACCTGTGGCACTGGCCGCTCGTCGTCGTCGCGACGTCATTGTGGGCCGGGCCCGACGGCGTGCTCCCGCTCGCGACGGCGCTGGCCGTCGTCGCCGGGTCGGCGCTCCCCGCGTGGCTCACCTACCGGTTCGTCGAGGAGCCCTTCCACCGCTCGCGCCGTCTCGCGGCGCCCTGGCGCGCCGCCGTCACCGGCGCGGCGTGCGTGGCCGTGGGGTTCGCGGGCGCCGCGGCGCTCACCCTCGCCGCCGACCGGGCCGACGTGCCGGCGGAGCGCGGCGCGACGGGCGCCGCGGCGCTCGGCGACGAGCCGGCGGCCGTGGAGCCGACCTACGAGGTCACCTCGCTCACCCCCTCCCTGCTCGACGCCGCCGACGACGTCGCGGCCGTCTACGCCGACGGCTGCCACCAGGACGCGCTCAGCCCCGGGGTGCTCACCTGCGTGTACGGCGACGCCGACTCCGACGTCGTCGTCGCGCTCGTCGGGGACTCCCACGCCGCCCACTGGCAGCCCGCGCTCGCGGTGCTCGCCGAGGAGCACGGCTTCCGGCTGGAGACCTCGACGAAGTCCTCGTGCCTGCTCGCGCCGGCCCTCGTGTGGGAGGACAGCACCTCCCGCCCCTACACGAGCTGCCTGGAGTGGCAGGCGACGCTCACCGAGCGGCTCATGGCCGAGCCGCCCGACGTCGTCGTCGTCAGCGCCGGGGGGCACTACCAGCTCGTCGAGGACGGCGCGGCGCTGAGCCGGGAGGAGTCGCGCGAGCCGGTCGCGCAGGCGATGGCCGCCACCTGGCAGGCGCTGGAGGAGGAGGGGATCGAGGTCCTCGCCCTCCTCGACACCCCGTGGCCCGGGATCGACGCCCCGGAGTGCGTGAGCGAGCACCTCACGGACCTCAGCGGCTGCGCGGTGCCGCGGGCCGAGGCGATGGAGCGGTCGGGCGCGGCGATCCTGCGGGCCGCCGCGGAGCGCGTGCCGGCGGCGGACCTGCTCGACCTCACCGAGTTCGTCTGCCCCCGGGAGGAGTGCCTGCCGGTGGTCGGCGGGGTGCTCACCCACAGCGACACCCACCACCTCACGGCGACCTACGCCCGGACGCTCGCCCCGAGGATCGCCGGGCCGCTCACCTCACTGCTGGGCTGAGCCGTCCACCGGCCGGGCCTCCTCGGCGAGCAGGACGGGGACGCCGTCCCGCACGGGGTAGGCCAGCGGGCGGGCGGGGTCGGAGGAGACGAGGACCGGGCTGCCGTCGGCGGCCGTCCCTGCGACCAGCGGCGCCCCGGTGACGGGGCAGCGCAGGACCTCACGCACCCACGGCTCGAGCGGCTCGTCGGTCACGGCGTTGCGGCGTCAGTCGCTCTCGCCGCGCAGCACGCGCAGGTGCCCACGACGGCCCAGCTCGGCCTCCGGCTCGGGGAGCCGGTGGGTCACGGGCGCCGGGGCGGTGTGGCCGGGGCGGGCAGCCGGGGAGGCCTGCGCGGCGGGCGTGCGCGAGGCCTCGCGCACG
>NZ_VDFS01000012.1:26833-34144 GCF_006151955.1 Georgenia sp. 311
GTCGCCAGCCGGACGACCTCCCACCCACGCGGCGCGGTGAGCCGGTGCGCGTGCTCCTGGCACAGGTCGTAGGAGTGCGGCTCCGGGTTCGTCGCCAGCGGCCCGAGGACCGCCGTCGAGTCGGCGTAGACGTAGGTGAGGGTGGCCACGGCCGGTCGGGCGCAGGCGGCACGCGTGCAGTGGCGGGTGGCTCTCACTCCCCGACCGTACAACGCCCCGGGGACACGACCCGCCCGGCCACGCCGTGACCTGCGCCGCGGTCGCCGCCCGGACCGCGCGAACCGGGCACGGGGCCTAGCATCGGGGGGTGCGCGACGACCTCACGCCGGCGCTCCCCGCCCGGCACCCCGCCCGCCGGCGTGACCGGCGCGGCCGAGGCCTGCGCGGACCGCTCCTGCCGCCGACCCTGCCCGGGTGGCGTACCCGCAGCGAGGCCTTCGACGACGCCGTCCTCGCCGCCGTCGAGCAGCTCGAGAAGCGCTGGGGGCGGCGCCTGGCGACGGTCGAGTTCGGCGTCGAGGAGGTCCCGCCCTCCGACCCGAGCCCGTGGGAGCACGACGCGATCGCCCTGGGCCGCTACTTCCCGGCAGACGGGCCGGCGGGCCTGCCCGACCGCGTCGTCCTGTACCGCCGGCCCATCCAGTCCCGCTGCGAGGACCCCACCGAGCTGGCGATGCTCGTCGAGGAGGTCGTGCGCGAGCAGGTCGCTCACCTCCTCGGCCGCGACCCCGAGGACCTGTGACGGTCAGCCGAGGGAGGCAGGGGCCGGCGCGAGGGTGACGGCGCGCGCGGTGGCGGGGTCCTCGGTGAGCGGGACGGCTGACATGAGCGCGCCGTCCGGGCCGCGGGCGGTGAGCATGACCGACGCGTGGACCGGCTCCTGCGCGGCGTGCAGCTCCACCGCGGCGACGTCCTCACCGAGGGCGGTGACGTCCTCGCGCAGGCTGGAGCGCGGCTCCACCGTGCGGGTGACCGGGGTGCCGCGGGTGCCGTCGCGCAGCACCGGCACGAGCTCGACGTCCACGGCGGTGGTCGCCGGGTTGGCGACGACGAGCGTCGCGGCGGTGACGAGCTCCCCGGGGAGCGCGACCAGTCCGGTCGACAGTGCCGCGGTGGCCGGCACCCACGCCCGGTCGACGGGCGCGGTCCCGGGGTCGTCCTCACCGGCACGGCCGACGGTGGTGACGACGGCGGAGGCGGTGAGCGGGCGGTCGGCGGTGACGACCGCGGACCACGCGCCCTCGGGCAGCCCGGCGAGCGAGACGTCGACGACGGCGCCCGGGTCGAGGACGAGCTCGTCGGCGCCGGGCACCGCGAGCTCGCCCTCGGCCCCGAGCAGGACGAGGGCGGCGGTGGCCGTCTCCTCGCCCGGGTTGACGATCCGGACGGCGGGCGCGTCGAGGTCCTGCCCGGAGGTCGCGCCGAGGTGGATGCCCGGGACGACGACGGCCTCCTCGGGGGCCACGGACGGCGCGACGACGTCGGTGCCGCCCGGGACGAGGCCGCGCAGGCGGCTGTCCTGGAGGACCGCGGTGACCGACCCGCCGGAGGACTCGACGTGGAGGGCGGGGCGCGGGTCGGCGACGAGCGCCTCGAGGAGGACGACCCGCTGCCCGCCCGGGGGCACGAGGACCGTTCCGGCGGTCGACAGGTCGAGGGCCCCGGTGGAGCCCCAGCCGGACAGCGCGACGCTCGCCGGGGTGTCCCCGGCGTTGGACAGCACGAGCTGGGTGCTGTCACCCGGCTCGGTCGACCCGCCGACGAGCCAGGCCGACGTGGCCGGGCTCTGGCAGGCGGTGGCGACGAGCCCGCGCAGGTCCCCGGCCTCGGTGAGGGCCACGCTCGTGCCCGCGGCGAGGGCGACGACGCCGTCGACGGGCTCGGCCTCCAGGACGGTCGCCTCCCCGGTGTCGGCGGCCTGCTCGACCCGCGCCTGCCCGCCGCTGGGGACGTCGTCCCCGGCGTCGGCGTCGAGCCCGGGCCACAGCCGCAGCGGGGCGGGCGCGAGGCCGTCGCGGGCGACGCTCACGACCTCGACGAGCGTGGTCGAGCCCGAGCCCTCGGGGTCGAACTCGTCGTAGCCCAGGTCCTGCCCGGCGACCTCGGTGGCGAGGCGCGGAGGGCCGGGGCAGACCTGGAGGAGGGTGGTGGCGGCGACGGGGACGACGGTCTCCGCGACGGGCTGCGCCTCCACCGGCCACAGGTCACCGCCGACCGCCACGCCGGCGGAGGCCGCGAGGAGGGCGCCGCCGGTGAGGACGGTGGCGACGCGGCGCAGCACCCGCCGCCCACCCGTGGTCTCGGTGCTCATGCGTGCTCCTCCCGGCGGCGGCGGACCGGCACGGCGAGCAGGACGGCCAGGCCCAGGCCCACCGCCTGCGCGACGCGCCACGGCAGCTGCCACGGCGGCTCGTAGCCGATCTCGAGCACGCCGGTGTGTGCGGGGATCTCGAAGGCCTGACGCCACCCGTCGGTGGTCGCGCGGACCGGGCGGCCGTTGTAGGTCGCGCGCCACGCCGTGTCGGCACGCTCGGCGAGGACGACGGTGCGCCCCTCGGGCCCGGCGGGCACGCGGGTGGAGACGGTGACCTCGCCGGCCGGCAGCGGCGCGAGGACGGTGCCGTCGGCGTCGAGGACCCGCGCCCGGGACACCGCCTGCGCCGCGGCGGGCTGCGTCGAGGACCGGGAGGTGCGCCAGATGACGCCGCTGGCGTTCTCGGTCACCCGCTCGAGGCCGGCGGTGGCGTCGAGGCGCGCGATGAGCTCCTGACGGGTGGCGGCGGCCTCCGGGTCGGTGAGCGGCGGGACGAGCACGACGCCGACGGCGAGCCGGCCGAGCTGCTCGCCGGCGGCGGGCGCGGTGCCGGTGGCGAGCTCGGCGGTGAGCGCGGCGAGCTCGGCGGACGCGGCGTCCGGCTCGGCGGGCTGCCCGCCGGGAGTGAGACCGCGGACGTCGACGACGGCGGCCTCCCCGGTGAGCTGGGGCCCGGCGTGGCGCCACACCTCGGCGCGCACGGCGCCGCCCTCGGCGTGGAGCGCGAGGACGCGCGAGCGCTCCGGGCCGTTCTGCAGCTCGCGGGCGAGCGCGGGGACGGCCGGGGCGTCGCGTCCCGCGAGGGCGAGGAGCGCCGGCTCCTGCCCGCGCAGGACGGTGGCGAGCCAGGAGCCGGTGGTGGCCAGCGGCCCGAGGACCATGACGGCGACGACGGCGCCGACGAGGAGGTGGCGCCAGCCGAAGCTGTGGGCGGTGAGCGACCCGCGCATGCCGTCGGCGGCGGCCGTCGCCGCGACGAGGAGCCCGAGGAGGGCGAGGGAGGTGCCCGGCCCACCCCAGCCGGTGACGACGCTCGCCTCGCCGGCGAGGTCGGCACCGACGCCCACGGGCGTGCGGGAGGACACGAGGGCGGTGGCCAGGCCGGCGAGGACGGCGAGCCACCCGGCGCGCACGGCGCGGACCCGGCCCGTGCCGCGCAGGAGCGCGAGCACCGCGGCGGCCGCCACGGCGGCCCCGCCGGCGAGGGCGAGGACCCAGGGCCCGACGAGCGCGGGCAGCGCCGTCGGCCAGCCGAGCGCGGCGAGCCAGGAGGCCCCCGGGTCGGCGGCGAGCGGGAGGCCCGGGTCGGCGACGAGCGCGCGCCAGCCGCCCGTCGAGGTGCTGCTCAGCGCGGCGGTGAGGAGCGGGCCGAGCAGGAGCACGGGCGGCACGGCGACGAGCGCGAGCAGCCGGCGGCGGCGCGGGACGGCCAGGGCAAGGCCGAGGAGGACGAGGAGGGCGGCCGGGAGCAGGACCGGCGCACCGGCGGTGACGACGGCCAGGGCGAGGCCGGCGCCGGCGGCCGCGGCGATCGAGCCGCCGGAGGGGCGCACCGAGGTGAGCGCGGGCGCGCCGACGGTGGGCCGGTCGGCGGTGTCGGGCTCGTCGTCGTCCCGTCGCGCGTCGGCGATGCCGGGGAGGATGACGTCGCGACGCTGGACGCCCACGGCCCGGGCCACCCCGAGCGCGACCCACGGCAGGAGCAGGTGGGCCAGGACGGCCCCGAGCCGGCCCTGCCCGACGCCGACGAGGAGGGCGGGGGCCAGCGCCCACACGGCCGCGGCCCAGGCGCGCAGGAGGACCGAGCGGGTGGCGGCGCCGGCGGCGAACCACGCGCCGGTGCCGGCGAGCGGGACGGCCAGGACGAGCACCGCCGCCGTGAGGGCGTTGCCGCCGGCGCCGAAGGGGGCGAGCGGCGTCATCGCGAGGGCGAGGACCGCGAGCAGCGGGTCGGGCGGACCTGCGTGCCCGAGCCCGGCGGCCACCCAGGCGGACGTGGCGGCGCTCCACACGCCGCCGGCGGTGGCGTCGAGGGTGGCGAGGGCCCCGCCGCGCAGGGCCCCCTCGGTGAGGAGCGGACCGAAGGCGACGAGCGCGACGGCGGTGAGGCCGAGGAGGAGCAGGCCGAGGGCGCCGCGACGGCGGCGGGCGAGGGCGGCCCGCTCGCGCAGCTCCAGCTCGCTCGGGGCGACCCGGTGGGCCCGGGCGGCTGCCTGCGAGCGTCGTTCCTCGTGCCTGGCCCGCGCGACGTCGCGCCAGGTGGACCGCAGCGGGCGCAGGTAGCGAAGCGGCACCGTGCGGGTGAGGCGGTGGCGGCGGCGGGCCCGCCAGATCGCGGCCGGTCCGGCGAGCACCTCGGCCGCGGACCGCATCTCGGCGCCGACGAGGCCGATCTCCTTGGTCGTGAGGCGCCACAGCGCCCGCGCCGGGGCGAGCGCGAGGACGGCGAGCACGACGAGCGGCAGCAGGTACCACGGGGTCGTGGTGAGCCAGAGGAAGAGCTGGGAGCGGCGCCGGGCGGCGAACGAGCGGCGCGGGTCGGGCGCCGTCTGCGGGTCCGGTCGGGGGCTGGAGAGGTCGCGCAGCCCCTGGTAGGAGGCGCGGGCGTGGTGGACGACGGCACCGGGGACGAGGACGACGCGGTGGCCGGCCAGCCACGCGCGCTGGGACAGGTCCAGGCCGTCGCCGTACGGGCCGAGCGAGGGGTCGGGGCCGCCGAGCTGGTCCCAGACCTCGCGGCGGACGAGGGCGCCGGCGGTGCCGACGCCGAGCACGTCCTCGCGGGAGTCGTGCTGGCCCTGGTCGATCTCGCCGTCCTCGACGTCGGGCACCCGGCGACCGGTGGCGGTGGCCCGGATGCCGACCTCGAGGAGCAGGTCGGGGCGGGCCCAGTCACGCTGCTTGGGACCGGCGACGGCGACGGACGGGCCGGACTCCCCCGCGCGCAGGAGCGCGGCGTGGGCGCGCGGCTCGGGGGCGGAGTCGTCGTGGAGGAGCCACAGCCAGCGGGCCGGCGGCGGCGCGGGGCGCTCCTGGCGGCGGGCCTGCTCGGCGAGGTGCTGCTCGTGGTCGGCGAGCGCGGCGCGCACGGCTGCGCCGAAGGTGCGGGGGGCCGGGATGCGCAGGACGCGCACGGTGGAGACGGCGCGCAGGCCGGCGGCGTCGATCGCGTCGTGCACGGGCACGCCGGTGCCCATCTCGCGGCCGGGTGCGCTGGTGTCGACGACGAGGACCGTCCCGACGGGACGGGTCTGCTCGGCCAGGCCGCGCAGCGTGCGCGGGAGGTACACCGAGACGCCGGGGCTGACCACGACGGCCAGCGTCGCGACGCTCCCGGCGTCAGAGTCGTCCGTGACCAACGATCAGACGGCCCGGCGCTTGAGCTTGCGGCGCTCCCGCTCGGACAGCCCGCCCCAGATCCCGAACCGCTCGTCGTTGGCGAGCGCGTACTCCAGGCACTCCACGCGCACCTCGCACGAGGTGCACACGCGCTTCGCCTCCCGGGTGGACCCGCCCTTCTCCGGGAAGAAGGCCTCGGGGTCGGTCTGGGCGCACAGCGCCCGGTCCTGCCACCCGAGAACGCCCTCGTCGCCGAGGTCGTCGAGAAGGTACACACCGTCCTGCACGGTGCCCGCTGGGACTCCTGTGGTCAGCGGACCATCACCAAGAATGTTCCACACTGCTCTTCCCATCGTCGCCCCGGTTCGTACCCTCCGAATTACACGCGTGTCATCCCGCCCAGTCAAGCCGGGCGGTGATATGAGGGGATGTTCTCCGCAGGTGTCGACGCACCGGCCCCACCGGCCCCACGCGGGTGGGCCCGCGGCCGGGGTGTGCCGAGGTCAGCGGACGTCGGCGCTTTCCGCCGCGACCGGACCGGCGCCCGCGGCGGCCTCGGCCGTGGCGGCGGCGACCGCGGCGTCGATGCGGGCCTGGACGCGCGCCGCGGAGCGGCGACGCAGCCGCACGGCGAGCAGCGGCGCGGCGGCGAGGAGCGCGAGCACGAGCAGCTGGGACCACGGGACCGCCCACACGCGGAAGTCCACGGTGGCGGGCAGCAGCTGCGCCGGCAGCTCGTCCTCCCCGACCCCCAGCGGGGTCGCCACGAGCTGCCCGCTCCCCACGACGAGGGGCCAGGCCTCGAGCCGGACGGTGCCGGTGAGCTCCTGCCCGGGCAGCACCTCGCGGTGCTCGGCGGACGCCGCGCCCCCGCCCACCCCGAACGGGCCGGCGAGCGAGACGTCGACGTCCGCGCCGACGCGGACGTTGCCGGTGTTCTCCAGGGTGTAGTCGACGGTGACGGTGCCGGGGGCGAACGGGTTCCACGACGGCGAGTACGTCGCGACGACGTCGGGGCCGAGCTCGCCGCGGACCTCCCCGGCCACGCGCAGGTGGAGGCGCACCCCGACGCGCGAGCTCATCCGGAGGGTGGCGTCCCCGCCCTGGACGAGCTCGGCGACGACGCCGGCCGGGTGGTCGCCGGGGGTGGCGCCGGCCGGCACGGTGACCTCGAGGGGGACGACGGTGCTCGACCCGGCGGGCGTCGTGAGGAGGATGCCGCCCCCGGGACGCGGCTCGGCGCCGGTTACCGTCCCGACCTCCACCCAGCTCCCGCCGCCGGTCGGCTCGGTGTCGGGCGGCAGGAGGTCGAAGCTCCCGGCCTCGTCGACGATGCCGTCGCTGGCGTAGACGGCGAAGGTCGCCTCGTGGTCGCTGAAGTTCGTGAGGACGACGTGGTCGGCGACCGAGGCGCCGTCCTCGAGGACGTGGCGCAGGGAGACGCGGCCGTCGGCCTCGGAGCCGTCCGCGGGCTCCAGGGCCCAGGTGGTGCCGGGCGGCGCGGGGGTGGAGGGCAGGCCGGCCGTGGCGGGCACGGCGCCCGCCGCGACGGCGAGCGCGGCGACGGCGAGCGCGCGGAGGACGGCGACGGGGCGGGGAAGGCGGTGCACGGCAGGTCCTCGTGGTCGTGGAGGTGGTGGGGCGGGGGGGGGGGGGGG
>NZ_VDFS01000013.1:0-21926 GCF_006151955.1 Georgenia sp. 311
CGCGGCGCCCACTACTTCCTCAGCGAGACCTTGCGCAGCGGCCCGGCAGACCTCGAGGTCTGCTACGGCCGTGAGGGCGACGGCGCCGTCGTCGGCGACTGGACCGGCTCCGGCGCCGACACCCTGGGCGTGCGGCGCGGCGCCGAGTACCACCTCGCCCACGGGCTGCGCCCGGGCCAGGCGGACCGCGTCGCCGTCTACGGGCGGCCCGGGGACACCGTCCTCGTCGGCGACTGGGACGGCAACGGGGTGGACTCCCTCGCGGTGCGCCGCACCTCCGGCACCGCGCCTGCCCCGCAGCCCGCGCCGCAGCCCGGCCCGGTCGTCCCCGGCGATCCCCAGGGGCCGACCGACCCGGTGGACCCCGAGCAGCCGGAGGCGGTCTTCGACGAGCCGCTCGCCATCCCGCCGCTCGCCGACTCCGTCGTCGACGAGGACGGCACGCGCGTCTTCCGACTGACCGCGCAGGAGGGCTCGACGTCCTTCCGCGACGGCGTCGACACCGAGACGTGGGGCTTCAACGGCGACTTCCTCGGCCCGACACTGCGGGCCCGGCGCGGTGAGCAGGTGGCCGTGGAGGTCACCAACACGCTGGGGGAGTCGACGAGCGTCCACTGGCACGGCATGCACCTGCCCCCGGAGATGGACGGCGGCCCTCACCAGGAGGTGGCGGCCGGCGGGACCTGGCGGCCCACGTGGCTCATCGACCAGCCCGCCGCCACGCTCTGGTACCACCCCCACCCGCACGGACGCACCGAGAAGCACGTCTACCTCGGCATGTCGGGCATGTTCATCCTCGACGACGACGAGGCGGACGCCGCCGGGCTGCCCAGCGAGTACGGCGTCGACGACATCCCCGTCATCGTCCAGGACAAGTCCTTCACCGAGGACGGCCAGCTCACCATGGCCTCACGCGTCCCGAGCGGCGTCATGGGCGAGACGATCATGGTCAACGGCACCATCGGTGCGGTCCAGGAGGTGAGCACCGAGCTCGTGCGGCTGCGCGTCCTCAACGGCTCGACGCTGCGCACCTACAACTTCGGCTTCGACGACGACCGCACCTTCCAGCTCGTCGGCACCGACGGCGGGCTCCTGGCCGCCCCGCACACGACCACCCGGATCCAGCTCTCCCCCGGTGAGCGGGCCGAGATCGTCGTCGCGATGGAGGCCGGCTCGGAGACGATGCTCCGCTCCTACCCCCAGCAGCTGGGCGTCATCAACGACGCCCAGGGGTACGGCGCCTTCGACACCCTCGACATCCTCCGGCTGGTCGCCGCGGACGACCTCGCGCCGTCGGGGGCCGTCCCGGACGTGCTGCCGGACTACGGCCGGCTCGACGAGGCCGACGTCGCCACCACCCGCACCTTCGTCATGAAGAACCTGCGGATGAACGGCCAGTTCATGGACATGAACCGGATCGACGAGGTCGTCACCGTGGACACCACCGAGGTGTGGGTGGTGCGCAACGAGGACCCGATGCCGCACAACTTCCACATCCACGACGTCCAGTTCGAGGTGCTCTCCGTCGACGGCGCGCCCCCGCCGCCGGAGCTGTCGGGCCGCAAGGACACGATCTACACCGAGCCGGGCCGCGAGTACCGCCTCATCATGCGCTTCGAGCACTACGCCAACCCCGAGATGCCGTACATGTACCACTGCCACCTGCTGCGCCACGAGGACTTCGGGCTGATGGGCCAGTTCGTCGTCGTCGAGCCCGGCACCGAGCCGCCGACGACGCTGCCGGAGGACGGCCACCACGACCACTGACCCCCTCCCGCGGCGGGGCTCCTCCGGCTAGCGTCGTACGCAGCACCGCAGCCTGGAGGAGCCCCGCCATGAGCACAGCCCACCCGCTCCCACCCCTCGCCGAGCACGTCGTGTGCGCGACGTGCGGTGTCGAGCACGGCGACCGTCCACTGCCCGACGTGTGCCTCCTGTGCGCCGACGAGCGCCAGTGGGTGCCCCGGGTCGGCCAGGTCTGGACGACGGTCGGCCGGCTCGCCGAGGAGGGCAGCACCGTCCGCATCGAGGAGCTCGAGCCGGGCCTCGTCGGCCTCACGGCCCGGCCGCGGGTGGGCATCGGGCAGACCGCGACGCTCGTCCTCACCGACGCCGGCAACGTCCTGTTCGACGTGCCCGCCTTCATCGACGACGCCACCGTGGAGGCGGTCGCCGGGCTCGGCGGGATCGCCGCCGTGGTCGCGAGCCACCCGCACATGTACGGGGTGCAGTCGCTGTACAGCCGGGCGTTCGGCGATGCGCCCGTCCTCGTCGCGCGCGCCGACGCGGGGTTCCTCCCGCTGCGGGTACCGGCGGTGCGGCTGTGGGAGACGGCGCACGAGGTCGTGCCCGGGGTGTGGCTGGAGCAGGTCGGCGGGCACTTCCCGGGCAGCACCGTCGCGCACCTCACCGGCGCGGACGGCCGCGGGGTGCTGCTCGCGGGGGACGCGATCTTCCCCGGCCCGGAGGGGTGGTCGGTGAGCTTCCTGCGCAGCTACCCGAACCGCATCCCGCTCTCGGGGGCCGTCGTACGGCGGATCGTCGACCAGGTGGGCCGGCTGAGCTTCGACCGGCTCTACGGCAACCTCGGGGGCGCGGTGCCGGAGCGTGCCCAGGAGGTGGTCCAGGAGTCCGCGCGGCGGTACGTGGCCTGGGTCACGGGCGAGCACGACGACCTCACCTGACCGGGACGGCACCTGACCCAGGACGCGCGAAAGGCCCCCATCCCGTGAGGGATGGGGGCCTTTCTCATGTAGCCCCGACCGGATTCGAACCGGCGCCGCCGCCTTGAGAGGGCGGTGTCCTAGGCCGCTAGACGACGGGGCCTCCTGCGCTTCTTGCCTGGTCAGAGTTTATCGGATCTCCCGACTCGCTCCAAACCGCTGGGGTACCAGGACTCGAACCTAGACTAACTGAACCAGAATCAGTCGTGCTGCCAATTACACCATACCCCATGGGGTATTCCGTCCGCCCGGAGGTGAACGTCGTACCGGGCGGTAACACTACCCGGCACTCGCGGTGGAGCCAAAGCCGGGAGCGGTGGGGGTGGTCACACTCGCCCCTCAGGGGCCCTCGAGCAGCCCGAGGTCCAGGGCTCGCAGGACCGCCCTCGTGCGGTCGCGGACCCCGAGCTTGACGAACACCGCGGACAGGTAGTTCTTCACCGTGCCGGGCGCGAGGAACAGTGCCCCGGAGATCTCGGTGTTGGAGTAGCCGGCGGCCACGAGCCGCAGGACGTCGAGCTCCCTGGGGGTCAGCGGCTCAGGCGCAGCAAGGCCTTCGACCCCCGAGCGGTCGCGCCGGACCGCCCGGAAGAGCCGGTCGGTGAGGCCCGGCTGGAGCAGCGTGCCGCCCCCTGCCAGGACGGTGATCGCCGAGACGAGCTGGTCGAGCGTCACGTCCTTGAGGAGGTAGCCGCGGGCGCCGGCGCGCAGCGCGCGGAGCACGAGCTCGTCGTCGTCGAAGGTCGTGAGGACGAGGACCGGGAGACGGAGATCACGCTCCCGGAGCTCCTCGAGGACGGCGATCCCGTCCCGTCTGGGCATGCGCAGGTCCAGGAGGAGCACGTCGACGTCACCCGCGGCGACGATCGCGAGGGCGTCCTCACCGTCCTCCCCCTCGCCTGTGACGTTGATCTCCTCGCTCAGCGAGAGGAGCCCGACGATGCCCTGGCGGACGAGCGTCTGGTCGTCGACGACGGCGACCCGGATCACGGCGCGACCCGCCCGGCGTCGCGCCCCGCGCCGGCCCGCCCGACGGTGGGGGCACGCGCACCGGGGCGCACCTCGCCCGGCGCGCGCGGCACCGTGACGGTCACGGTGAAACCCTCCCCGGGCGCCGACTCGACCGCCACCCGCCCGCCGAGCGCCCCGACACGCTCGGCCATCCCGGTGAGCCCGTTGCCCGGCACGACCGCCGGGCTCCCCCGCCCGTCGTCGTGGGCGCGCACGGTGAGCGCGCCGTCGTCGTCCTGGACGACCGCCACCTCCAGCCGCCGCGCGCCCGCGTGGCGCAGCGTGTTCGTCGCGATCTCCTGGACGGCGCGGCCCACGGCCAGCGCGACGTCCTGCGCGGGCGGCTCGGGCACCTCGACGGCGAGCGCGACCTCCAGCCCGGGCAGGTCCCCGAGCAGCTCGCGCAGCGTCTCCGCGAGCCGGTGCGGCTCCTCGCGCAGCGCGCTCACCGTCGCGCGCACCTCCCCGAGCAGGCCCTTGGCGACGGCGCGGGCGCGCGCGACGTGCCGCGCCGCCTCCCCCTCGGCGAGGTGCCCGGCGATTTCCAGCTCCAGGGCGAGCGCGGTGAGCTGGTGCCCCACGCCGTCGTGCAGGTCGCGGGCGATGCGCAGCCGCTCTGCGTCGCGGCTCGACGCGGAGAGCAGGGCGGTCGCTGCCCGCAGCTCCGCGTGCGCCGCCCGCAGCTCCTCGTGGGTGGCGCGCAGGCGGCTGTGGGCCCGGTCGAGCTCGGCGCGGCCAGCCGCCTCACGCTCCGCGATGGTGATGACGGCGACGGCGAAGGCCTGGAAGGAGGCGAACGTGCCGGTGAGCGCGAGGACGATGCCGACGTCCGCGCCGCCGAGCACCATCCCCACGGCGACGGCCACGGACTGCACTGCGACGAGGGCGACGAGCCCGCCGCGCCCCACGACCGTCGTCCACGACGCCGCGGTGACGACGAAGAGGGTCGCCATCCAGCTGAGGCCGGGCGCGAGGAACCACACCGCGAGGCCGAGCAGGAGCAGCAGCGGCGCGGCCGGCACCCGCGGCAGGAGCGGACGGCGCACGAGCAGCTCGGCGTCCAGGACGTAGACGAGGACGTAGCCGGCGAGGGCCAGCGACCACGCCGTGAGGGTCGCCGGGGCGGGCTGCCACGCGCCCGTCGCCACCGAGACGAGGGCCGCACCGCCCGCGACCAGCACGGCGGCGAGGCCGGTGAGCGCGCTCGAGCGCGCGTCCGTGGCGTTCGTCACACGGCGATCGTAGAGGGCGGGCCGCACGCGCCGGGGGTGCCATTGGTCATTGCCCGGATGCGGACCTTCCGGCACCACCGCCGGCGGCGCCGTCTCCCTAGCGTCGTCGTCACCAGGAAGGAGCCCGATGATGACCGTTCTCTCGATGACCGACGTCCACAAGCGCTACGGGCCCACGGCCGCGCTGGCCGGGGCCGACCTCGCCGTCCACCGCGGGGAGGTCGTCGCCCTGCTCGGCCCCAACGGCGCCGGCAAGACGACGATGTTCGAGCTGCTGCTCGGCCTCGTGCGGCCCACCTCCGGGCGGGTGCGGGTGCTCGGCGCGGCACCGGGCACGTCCCGGCACCGGGTGGGGGCGATGCTCCAGTCCGCCGGCCTGCCCGAGCAGGTGACCGTCGCCGAGCTCGTCGAGCTCGTCGGCCGGTCCTACCCCCGCCCCCTGCCGACGCCGCAGGTGCTCGAGCGCACCGCCCTCACCGACCGTGCCCGGCGCACCGTCACCGCGCTGTCCGGCGGCGAGCGCCAGCGGCTGCTGCTCGCCATGGCGCTCGTCGGCGCCCCCGAGCTGCTGCTCCTCGACGAGCCGACCGCGGCGATGGACGTCGCCTCGCGGCGGGCGTTCTGGCGGCTCACCCGCGCGAGTGTCGCCGAGGGCGCGACCGTCCTGTTCGCCACCCACGACCTCCTCGAGGCCGAGGCGGTGGCCGACCGCGTCGTCGTCGTCGCCCGGGGGCGCGTGATCGCCGACGCCCCACCCCACGAGCTCGCCGAGCACGACCACCTCGAGGAGGTCTTCCTCGCCCTCACCGAGGAGTCACCCACCGTCGAAGGAGCCTGGCCATGACCCTCACCGTCCCCAACCGCGGCGCCGGGGCCACCGCCCGCCTCGTGCGCTGGCACACGACCGTCCAGCTGCGGTCCTCGTTCCGCAGCGCGGAGTTCGCCGTCGGCGCCATGGCGGTGCCGGTCATCCTCTACGCGATGTTCGGGCTGCCCCGCACCGGCAGCCTGCTGCCCGGCGGCACGCCCGTGACGCTGGCGATGCTCGTGTCGATCGCCTGCTACGGCGTCGTCTCCCTCGCGATCTTCACCTTCGGGGAGGACGTCGCCAAGGAGCGCGGCCGCGGCTGGCCGCGCACGCTCGCCGCGACCCCGCTGCCCCGCTGGGTCGACCTCACCGGCAGGTCGCTCACCGCCGTCGTCCACGCCGCGCTCGTCGTCGGGGCGATGGCCGCGGCGGCGGTGCTCCTGGGGGACGTGCGGCTGCCCGCGAGGACGTGGCTCGTCCTCGTGGCCACGCTCGTCGGCGGGGTGCTGGCCTTCGCGCCGCTCGGCTTCGCGATCGCCTACCTCGCCCGGCCGCGGGCGGCCACCGTCATCGCCAACCTCGTCTTCCTGCCGCTGAGCTTCGCGTCGGGGTTCTTCTTCCCGCTCTCGGAGCTGCCCGACGTCCTCGCCCGGGTCGCGCCGTGGCTGCCCACCTACCACTTCGGGCAGCTCGCCTACCGCACGGTGCTGCCCGCCGAGGACCTCACGTCCTGGACGGGACTGGCGGTGCAGCCGGCGTGGGTGCACGTGGCCTGGCTCGTGGGCTCGGCCGTCGTGCTCGGGTCGGTCGCGCTCCTCGCGGCGCGGCGCGAGGCGGTGACCCGGCGGGGATGAGCCTCACTCCCCGAGGTAGGTGCCCATGCTCCACAGGTTGCCGTCGTGGTCGCGCACGGCGAAGGTCGCGGGGTCGTAGTCCGTGGCGTGGAGCGGGGTGAGGACCTCGACGCCGGCCGCCCGGGCGCGCTGCCAGGCGGCCTCGACGCCGGCGGCGTCCGGAGCGACGACGTACACGCCGGCGGCCCCGAGGGCGCCCCAGTCCCCCGTCTTGCCGCGGGAGCCGAACATGACGCCGCCGTCGCCGTCGGGCCGGCGGGCCTCCCCGTGGACGACTGTGCCGTCGTCCTCGCGGTGCAGGGCCGTGACGACGAAGCCGAGGACGTCGGTGAGGAAGCGGGTGCCGGCGTCGACGTCGGTGAAGCCCACGCTCGGCCAGACGGCGGGGCGGGGTGCGGGAAGGTCGTGGGTGCTCATGGGACCGATGGTCGCGCGGGGCGCGCGGCGGCGTCTTGGACGAATGGGAGCTCCTCGCGCAGCCACGCGGTGATGCTCGTGCCGGTGAGGGAGCGCCACTCCCGGGCGAGGTGCGGCTGGTCGGCATAGCCGCAGGCGACGGCGAGGTCGGCGAGGGGCACGGGCCGGGCGCGCAGGGTGTGCTGGGCGCGTTCGAAGCGCACGACGCGCGCCGCCTCCTTCGGCGTGAGGCCGGTGGCGGCACGGAAGCGCTCACCGAGGTGGCGGCGTCCCCAGCCCACGTGCGCGGCGACTGCCGCCACCGGCGCCGTCCCGTGGCTCACGAGGATGAGGCGCCACGCCTCGGCGACCTCCGCGGCCACGCCCGCCGGGCCGGGCTCCGCTCCCCACCGCCGGGCCGCCAGGCGCTCGAGGAGGACGGTGTCGAGCAGCCGGAAGCGCTCGTCCCACCCGCCCGCGGCGCGGAGACGCTCGACCGTCCGGGCTGCCCGGGCGCCGAGGACGTCGGCGAGGTCGACCGCGCGGTCCCGCAGCTCCCCGCCGGGGACGCCGAGGAGCACGCGCGAGCCGAGCGGGGTCAGCCCGTACTGCAGGCCCTCCTGGGGACCCGAGGCGTCGATGAGCGCAGGGCGGGTGTGCAGGCCGCCGGCCACGCCGTGCGCGCTCACCGGTTCGCCCATCCCGCTGACCGTGAGCGGGGCGAGGAGCTCGACGACGAGCGTGAGGTGACGGGAGGGCAGCCCTCTGTGCACCCCCGTCGGGAAGGCAGGGGCACGGTAGCCGACCGCCGAGGACACCAGTGGCCGCAGCGGCGCCGGCGGGACGTGCGTCACGAGCCCGGACACCCCTCCATGGTGCCCCGCCCCCGCCCCACCGTCGAGGGTGCCCGGTGCCCTGCTGCCCGCCCGCCCTCTCCGCGCACAGTGCCTGTGCCGTGACCCGGCACAGGGCGCGGGCCGGTACCCGCGACGCGATGACACCCGTCCTGCTCGGCAGCGGCCGGGAGGTGCGGCACCCTGACGTCGGGAAAACCGGTGCACCGGGCGCACACGCCGGGCACCCTGTGGTCGTGAGCACCCACGAGCTGCCCGCGGTCGGAGCCCCCGCGAAGCGCGCGCTCACGCAGGCCGGCGTGAGGACGCTCGAGGACGTCGCCGCGTGGTCGGAGGACGACCTGCTCGCCCTGCACGGCGTCGGACCACGTGCCGTCCGGATCCTGCGCGAAGCCCTCGCCGAGCACGACCTCTCCCTCGCCGACTGACCCCAACCCAGCCCTCCAAGCACCTCGCACCCGCCCAGCCCCCACCCGCGACAGCCGACTTCCGCACGACAGCCGACTTCCGCTCACCCGGCTCGAGACGGCGTCCACCAGCACAAGGTGTGGACTCATCGACCTCTGAGGTCCACGTATCCACACTCAAGGGTCCGAGTCGCCGAGCAGGGAGCGTCAGGGGCGGGGACGAACGGGCACAACTCCGCTCTCGCGCAGAAGTCGGCTCTCGCGCACAAGTCGGCTCGCGCGCACAACTCCGCTCTCGCGCACAACTCCGCTCTCGCGCAGAAGTCGGCTCTCGCGCAGAAGTCGGCTCTCGCGGGAGAAGCGGGCCGGCGGGCGGGGCACGGTGGGCAGGCGGGCGGACGGGTTGACAAGGTCTCCCGGGCGGTGCCAGGATCCCGGCAGTCGGAATCGTTTCCAAGGCCGCCAGGACGCGGTTGGAAACGATTCCGGATCAGCAACGGTGCACAGCCAATGGAGGTGACTCGACGGTGACGTCCCAACGCGCGACCCTCATCCAGGTCGCCGAGCTCGCCGGGGTCTCCCTCGCGTCGACGTCGCGGGCGCTGCACGGCACGGGCGCCAGCCCGGCCATGGTCGAGCGGGTCCGCGCCGCGGCCGCCGAGCTCGGCTACAGCCCCCAGATGATGGGCCGCTCGCTGCGCATGAAGCGCACCTTCCAGGTGGCCTTCGCCGTCGCGGACATCGGCAACCCGGTCTACACCGAGATGCTCACCGCCCTGCACGGCGTGCTCGCCCCCCACGGCTACCGCGTCGTCGTCATGTCGACCGGCGACTCCCTGTCCTCCACCATCGACCTCGTCCGCAGCCTCGACGGCGGGTTCGTCGACGGGATGATCATCAGCCCGCTGCGCCTCGACGACACCTTCGTCAGCGCCGTGGAGAAGGCGGCGGTGCCGGTCGTCGTCATCGGCCGCTCGCTCGCCGAGCACGGCATCGACTCCGTCTCCACCGACTCCGCCGGCGGCATCGCGCTGGCCGTCGAGCACCTCGTCGCGACCGGACGACGGCGCATCGGGTTCCTCAACGGCCCGCTCGACACCACCCCGGGTGAGGCCCGGCAGCGCGGCTTCGACGCCGCGACCGCATCCCCATCCTTCGGGACGGAGGTCGCCGGCACCCAGGTCGCGGACGACTTCACCGTCGCCGCGGGCGTCGCGGCCGCCCACCGGCTGCTGGACTCCGCTCCCGACGCCGTCGTCGCCGCCAACGACCTCCTCGCCATCGGCGCCATCCGCGCCGCGGGCGAGCGGGGGCTCACGGTGCCCGGCGACCTCGCCGTCACCGGCATGGACGACACCGAGCTCGGCCGGGTCTTCCAGCCGAGCCTCACCAGCGTCTCCCTCGGGTCCGGCCGCCGCGGCCGGCTCGCCGCCGAGCTCATGCTCGGCCTGCTCGACGACGACGCCGAGCGGGGCCGCTACCTGCTCGTCGGACCCGAGCTCATGGTGCGCGAGTCCTCGGTGGACACCCGGCGCCACCCCACCACCACCGACAAGGAGGACGCATGACGGCACCCACCCTCGCCGCGGGGGCCAACCCGCGCGTGCCCGCACCCCGCCCGAGCCGGGGCTCGGGCCGGCGGCGCAGCGGGCTCGAGCGCGCCAGGCGACGTGAGGCCGCGGCCCTCGTCATCCCGTCGCTCATCCCGATCCTCGTCCTCAGCGTCGCGCCGCTCATCATCGGCGTGGCCCTCGCGTTCACCGACGCGCGCCTCGTGCGCAACCCGGAGTACACGTTCGTCGGGGTCGACAACTTCAGCCGCCTCGCGGCGAACTCCTTCTTCTGGGACTCCTTCCGCATCGGCATGGTCTGGGCGGTGTCGGTGACGCTGCTCCAGCTGCTCGCCGCGCTCGGACTCGCGCTGCTGCTCAACTCGGGGCTGCGCTTGCAGGGCCTGACCCGGGTGCTCGCCCTCATCCCGTGGGCGATGCCCCCGGTGGTCGTGGCGATCATGTGGCAGATGATCTACTCGCCCAACGCCGGGCCGCTCAACGCCGCGCTCGGCGCGGTGGGCCTGCCGGACGACATCAACTGGCTGGCCGACTTCTCCACCGCACTGCCGGCCGTCATCGTCGTCGGCGTGTGGGTCGGCATGCCGCAGACCACCGTCACCCTCCTCGCCGGCCTCCAGCAGATCCCGGGCGAGCTCAACGAGGCGGCGTCGATGGACGGCGCCAGCGCCTGGCAGCGGTTCACCGCCGTCACGTGGCCGAGCCTGCGGCCCATCGTCACCTCGATCACGTCGCTGAACTTCATCTGGAACTTCAACTCCTTCTCCCTGGTCTACGTCCTCACCGAGGGCGGACCGGGCGGCCGGACGATGCTCCCGATGCTCTTCACCTACCTCGAGGCCTTCAAGAACCGGAACATCGGCTACGCCGCGGCGATGGGCGTCGTCCTCGTCGTCGTCGTCGTCATCCTCCTCACCGTCTACCTGTGGTCGCAGTTCCGCGAGGACCGCACCGGGAAGAAGGGCTGAACGCGTGCGCACCCTCATCCGTCCCGCCCAGTACGCGGCGCTGGTCGCCTACATCGTCTTCCTCGGGTTCCCACTGCTGTGGCTCATGTCGGCCTCGCTGAAGTCCTCCGGTGAGCTCAACTCGCTGTCGATCAGCCTCATCCCGCAGGAGTGGCACTGGGAGAACTACTCCCAGGCGCTCGCCCGCCAGGGCCTGGTCCGGTCCGCGGCGAACAGCACCGCGGTCGCCCTCGTCTCCACGGTGCTCGTCATCGTCATCGCGATGCCGGCCGCCTACGTCCTCGCGCGGCTCAAGGGCAAGGTCCGCGCCGCCGGGATCGGCTGGATCCTGGTGAGCCAGGTGTTCCCGGTCATCCTCATCATCCTGCCGCTGTTCCTCATCCTGCGGACCCTGGGCCTCACCGACAGCCTCGTCGGCCTCACCCTCGTCCACACGACCTACACGCTGCCCTTCGCGCTGTGGATGCTCCAGGGCTACGTCACGGGCATCCCCACGGACCTCGAGGAGGCGGGCTCGATGGACGGCGCGCCCCGCGTGCGGGTGCTGCGCTCGATCGTCTTCCCCCTCCTGCTGCCCGGCGTCGTCGCCACAGCGATGTTCTCCTTCGTCTCCTCGTGGAACGAGTTCTTCTTCGCCCTCGTCCTGCTCCAGTCCCCGGAGAACTACACCCTGCCCATCACGCTGAAGATGTTCATCGGCGGCGAGGGCAAGGTCGCGCTCGGCCCGCTGGCGGCCGGCTCGGTGCTCGCCGCGATCCCGAGCATCGTCTTCTTCTCGATCATGCAGCGAAAGCTCACCGGCGGGCTCCTCGCCGGTGCCGTCAAGGGCTGACCCCGAACCTTCCTCCCCATCCCACCCCTGAAAGGTCAACCACATGAAGATCCGTGGAGCTTCCACAGTCGCATGCCTCACGATCGCCGCGCTCACCCTCGCCGCCTGCGGCGGCGGGGACGACGGCGGCAGCGCGGACGGCCCGGTGACCCTCACCTTCCAGTCGCTCTCCGACCAGCCGGCCGCCATCGCGGCCACCGAGGCCATCGTCGCCGAGTGGAACGAGGCCAACCCCGACGTCCAGGTCGAGATCGTCCCCGCGGGCTGGGACGGCATCTACGACAAGCTCATCACCCAGTTCAACGGCGGCGCCGCACCGGACGTCATCCACTACGAGGCCGCGAGCATCGTCCCCTTCGCGGCCGACGGCTACCTCGCCGACCTCTCGGAGTACATGTCCGACGAGCGCCGCGAGGACATCCCCGAGGGCATCCTCGACGCCGTGACCGTCGACGGCGAGGTCATCGCCTACCCCACCGAGCTGCAGTCCTACATGGTCTTCGCGAACACCGCGATGCTCGAGGCGGCGGGCGTGGAGATCCCCTCCGGCGAGACGATGACGTGGGACGAGCTGCGCGAGCTGGCGCAGGCGACGACGACCGACGGCGTCCACGGGCTGGGCTGGGGCCTGGCGAGCCCGACCGCGGCGTTCATGTCCTTCGCCCCCGGCTTCGGCGGGACCTTCTTCGAGGGCACCGGCGCCGACGCGTCGCTCACCATCGGCGAGGGTGAGCTGTCCGTGCCCGAGCTCGTCCACACGATGGCGTTCGAGGACCAGACGATCCTGCCGGTCACCCTCACCCAGTCCGGCTCGGAGACCCTCGCCTCCTTCTACGGCGAGCAGATCGCGATGACGATCCAGGGCTCCTTCCAGGCCGCGAACATCGCCACCGACGCCCCCGAGGGCCTCGAGTGGACCGTGCTGCCCCCGCTCGCCGGCCCCGACGGCGCCGGGCAGGCCGCCAACCCGCAGACGCTGTCGGTGAACATCGACTCCGAGCACATCGAGGAGTCCGCGGCGTTCATCGAATTCTTCACCGAGACGGAGAACCTCGCGGCCCTCAACGAGGCCGACGCCCTCATCCCGGCCACGACGTCCGCGCAGGAGCTCATGGCCGAGCAGCTCGGTGACGAGAACGGCTGGGCGACCATCCTGTCCTCCGGCCAGCACCTCGTCTCGGCGCCGTACCTCTTCGTCGACGCCTACGCGCAGTGGAAGGACACCGTGGCGACCCCCGCCTTCCAGCGCTACCTCGCGCAGGAGATCGACGCCGACGGCCTCGCCGGCCAGCTCGAGGACGGCTGGGCCGAGATCACCGGCTGAACCGACGCCCGCGGTGGTGGCCTGGCGCCACCACCGCGGGCCACCACCGCATCACCGCACCGGACCGTAGGACGAACGAACGAGCAGGGAGCAGATCCGTGAGCTGGCTGGACGACCGATGCATGGCGGTGATCACCGGCGCCGCCGTCGGAGACGCCCTGGGGGGAGCCACCGAGGGGTGGACCCCGGAGCAGATCGAGGAGCGGCACGGTGGCCGGGTGCGGGGCATCGTCGGCCCCTGGTACGAGAACTGGCGTACCGCGCGCCCGATCGCGCCGTACCACAAGGGTGACGGGCACATCACCGACGACACCCTCATGACGCGGGCGCTCGTCGAGGTCTACGCCAAGCGGCGGGCGCACCTCGACGCGTACGCCGTCGCCGAGGACCTCGTCCCGCTGATGATCGGTGAGCCGCGCTGGATCCCCGAGCTGGAGGACGAGGCGCTCATCCTCCAGCGGGTCTTCCTCGCCGAGAAGTGGATCGTCGCCCGCCTGCACTACGGGCACGTCGACCCGCGCGAGGCGGGCGTGGGCAACGTCGTCAACTGCGGTGCCGCGATGTACATGGCGCCCGTCGGCCTGGCCAACGCCGGGGACCCGCGGGCCGCCTACGCCGAAGCGATCGACGTCGCCGGGGCGCACCAGTCGAGCTACGGCCGGGAGGCGGCGGGCGTGTTCGCGGCGATGGTCGCAGCAGCCGTCGCCCCCGGCGCGAGCGTCGACGACGTCGTCCGGGCGGCCCTGGACGTCGCCCACGACGGGACGGCGGACGCGCTGCGGGCCGTCGTCGACGCCGTCGCCGGGCGCGAGGTCCCCGCCGACGACGACGGCGAGCGCGAGCTGGCCCGCGTCGTGCGCGAGGCCGTGGCCCCCTACGACTCGGTGGGCCCGGAGTACCGGCAGATGTCGATGGACGCCCGCCGGCCCTCCCGCACGAAGTCCATCGAGGAGCTGCCCGCGGCGCTCGGCTTCGTCCTCGGCCACCGCGGCGACTTCCGCGGCGCCGTGCTCGGCGCGGTGAACTACGGCCGCGACGCCGACTCGATCGCCGTCATGGCCGGCGCCGTGTGCGCGGGCCTCGGCGGCACCGAGGTCGTGCCCACCGAGTGGCTGGACGAGATCGAGCGCGCGAGCCGCACGGACGTGCGGGCCACCGGCCGACTCATGGCCGACGCCGCCCGGGACGTCCTGCGCGCCGACGCCGAGCGTGCCCGCGCCCGGGCCGAGGCGCTCGCCGGCCTCGCCGAGGTGCCGGCATGAGGCTGACCTGGGCCCAGCCCGAGGACCTCCTCGCCCACGAGCTCGTCCAGGCGGCCGCCGAGGGCACGGACGTCTCCGGCGTCCGCGCCCGCTGGGTGGCCGCGGGCGGGGACCCGGTGCCCGCCGTGAGCGGCGCCGGGCCCGTGCCCGCTCCCCCGGCGCTGCGGCAGCTCGCCCGCGACCTGCTCGCCGAGCTCGCCGCGACGCCCGCTCCGCCCGCCCCCGCCGAGCCGGACGGCTGGGAGGAGATCGTCGCGCTCCTGCCGTCGGCGCCGCAGCTGCCCGGGCTGCCCAGCCAGGACGCCTACCGCGAGCGGGTGCTCGGTGCGTGGACCGGCCGCGCCGCCGGCTGCCTGCTCGGCAAGCCGGTGGAGAAGATCCCGCGGCAGGGCATCGAGGAGATCCTCCGGTCCACCGGTCGCTGGCCGCTGGACCGCTGGTTCACCGCGGTGGGCCTGCCCGAGGACGTCGCCGCCCGCTGGCCGTGGAACCGACGCTCGGCCCCGACGTCGCTGGAGGAGAACATCTCCGGCATGCCGGAGGACGACGACCTCAACTACCCGATCCTCGCGCTGCTCCTCCTCGAGCGGCACGGCCACGCCTTCACCACCGAGGACGTCGCCCAGCTGTGGCTCGACCACCTGCCGGCCGGGCGGGTGTTCACCGCCGAGCGCGCCGCCTACCGCAACATCCTCGACGCCCGCCCGGTGCCGGAGACCGCCACCCACCTCAACCCGTTCCGCGAGTGGATCGGCGCGCTCATCCGCACCGACCTCCTCGGCTGGGTGCTGCCCGGCGACGTCCGCGGCGCGGCCCGCCTCGCGTGGGCGGACGCCCGCCTCAGCCACACCCGCAACGGCCTGTACGGCGCCATGTGGGCGGCGGCTCTCGGCGCCGCGACGACGGTCTGCACGAGCGTGGAGGACGTGCTCGACGCCGCCGACGCCGTCGTCCCGCCGGGCAGCCGGCTGGCCGACGCCGTCCGGCTCGGGCGCGAGCTCGGCGCCGCGTGCGACGGCAGCGAGCCGGCCGTGCGCGAGGCGCTGGACCGGCTGCACGCCGCCTACGGCGACCTCCACTGGGTGCACGTCCTCAACAACGCCGCGACCATCGCCTTCGCTCTCACGGCGGGCCGCGGCGACTTCGGCCGCAGCGTCTGCCTCGCCGTGACGGCAGGCTGGGACACCGACTCCGCGGGCGCCACGGTGGGCGCCGTCGTCGGCGGGCTGCTCGGCGTCCCGGGCATCGGGGAGCAGTGGACCGGCCCGCTGGAGGGCCGCATCGCCACCTCGCTGCCCGGCGGCGAGCAGCGCATCACCGACCTCGCCGACCGCACCGTGGCCCTGGCCGCCTCCCTCACCGCGGAGGTGGCCCGATGAGCGTGACGCCGCGCGGGAAGGTCGTCGTCGTCGGCTCGGCGAACGTCGACCTCGTCGTGCCCGTGCCCCGCCACCCCGGTGGCGGGGAGACGGTCCTCGGCGGGTCGCTCGCCCGCCACCCGGGCGGCAAGGGCGCCAACCAGGCCGTCGCCGCCGCGCGCGCCGGCGGGGCGGACACGACCTTCCTCGGCGCCCTCGGCCAGGACGAGTCCGCCGACCTGCTCCGCGCCTCGCTCGAGGGCGCGGGGGTGCGCACCGACCTCCTCGAGCGGGTGGCCGAGCCCACCGGCACCGCCCTCATCACCGTCTCCCCCGACGGCGAGAACGCGATCGTCGTCGCCCCCGGGGCGAACTCCCTCGTCGCCGTCGGGCCCGAGCAGGCCGAGCGCCTCGCCGTCGCCGACGTCGTCCTCGCCCAGCTGGAGATCCCGGTCGAGGCCGTCGCCGCCGCGGCCGCGGCCCGCCGCCCCGGCGCGCTCCTCGTGCTCAACGCGGCCCCCTCGCGCGACCTGCCCGCGGACCTGTGGCCCGCCGTCGACGTCCTCGTCGTCAACGAGCACGAGGCCGCCGACCTCACGGGCGACGACGACGCCGAGCCCTCCGCGCTCGCCCGCCTGCTCCTCGAGCGGGTCCCCGCCGTGGTCATCACCCTCGGCGGCGCGGGCAGCCTCGTCGCCGAGCGTGGCGGCGAGCCGGTCGCCGTGCCCGCGTTCCCCGTCGACCCGGTCGACACGACGGGCGCCGGCGACACCTTCTGCGGCGTGCTCGCCGCCTCCCTCGCCCAGGGCTCCACACTCGTGGACGCCGCCCGGCTCGCCGCCGCGGCAGGTGCGCTGGCGACCACCGCGCCGGGCGCCCAGGAGTCCGTCCCCACCGCGACGGCCGTCGCGGACCTCGTGCAGCGACACCGCTGAGAGAAAGGCGTCATGTACACGTTCGACCCGCTCGTCCCGCGCCCCATCGACCGGCCCACCGAGGTCCCGCTCGGCGGCCTCACCGCCGAGCAGCACGCGGCGCTGGACGAGGCGAAGATCTTCGTCGGCCCCGCCGACCCGGCCGACCGCCCGGCGTGGCGCGAGACGCTGGACCGCTGGCGGGAGGACGCCCGGGTGCGGCACGGGTACGTGGGCAGCGCCTACGCCCGGCCGCAGGCGGCGTGGGCGGCGCGCTGCCACACGGTCGCTCAGGTGTGGCTGTGGGACGAGCTGCTCTACTCCTTCGAGGAGCACCGCTTCACCCCCGAGCGCTTCCTCGCCGACGCCCGCGAGCGCTTCGGCGGGCTCGACGCCGTCGTGCTCTGGCACGCCTACCCGGTCATCGGGATCGACGACCGCAACCAGTGGGACTACTACCGCGACGTCCCCGGGATCGTCGAGCTCGTGCGCGACCTGCACGAGGCCGGGCTGCACGTCTTCGTCGACTACAACCCGTGGGACACCGGCACCCGCCGTGGGAACGACGACGTCACCGAGCTCGCCGACGTCGTCTCCTGGCTCGGCGCCGACGGTGTCTTCCTCGACACCCTGAAGAAGGCCGAGCCCGAGCTCGTCGCCCGCCTGGAGGAGGCCCGGCCGGGCATCGTCCTGGAGGGCGAGTCGAAGCTGCCGGTCGAGCGGATCGAGGACCACTCCTCCTCGTGGGCGCAGTTCTTCGCCGACTCCCCCGTGCCGGGCGTGCTGCGCGCGCACTGGTACGAGCGGCGCCACATGCAGCACCACGTCCGCCGCTGGCACCGCGACCACTCCGAGGAGCTGCAGTCCGCGTGGCTCAACGGCGTGGGCGTCATGGTGTGGGAGGTCGTCTTCGGCGTGTGGGTCGGGTGGACGGCGCGCGACGCCGCGACCGTGGCGCGGATGGTCGCCGTCCAGCGCGCCGCCGGGGACGTCCTCCTCGAGGGCGAGTGGACCCCGCTCGCCGAGCTCACGCCCGCCGCGGAGGCCGCGCGGGTCTACGCCTCCCGCTGGGAGCTCGGCGGCCTCACCCTGTGGACCCTGGTCAACCGGGGCACCGAGGACTGGACCGGGCAGGTCGTGGCGCCCGGCGCCGGGGGCCGCTTCGTCGCGCTCACCGACGGCGGGGCGGACACCACCGAGGTCACCGTGCCCGGCCGCGGCGTCGCCGCGCTGCTCCACCTCGCCGAGGGCACGCCCGAGCCGGAGTGGCTCGCCCCGCTCCTCACCGAGCTCGCCCGGCGCCCGCACGACCCCGACGCCCGCTTCCCCCACCGCCTCGCCCACCGCCTCCCCCCAGCCACCCCCACCCCCACCCCCGCCGACGCCGCCACCCCCACCCCCGGCACCACCCCCACCCCCGCCGACAGCGGACTTCCGCACGACAGCCGAGTTCTGCGCGACAGCGGAGTTCCGCACGGCGCGGAGCCCGACGCCGTCGTCGTGCCCGCCGGGGAACACGTCCTCACCGTGCGCCACCGCGCGCGGGAGACGGGCATGTACCAGGGCGCGCCGTACGTCGACGAGTGGAAGCCGCTGCCCCCGCGCCTGCACGATGCGCGCACCCTCCAGCGCGAGACCGCCCTGCCCGTGCCGGTCGCCGTCGCCGTGAGCGAGGTGACGAACGCGCAGTTCGCCGAGTTCCTCGCCGCGACCGGCTACCGGCCCGCGTACGCGCACCGGTTCCTCGCGCACTGGGTCGACGGACGGCCCGCGCCCGGGACCGAGGACGAGCCCGTCACCCACGTCGACCTCGACGACGCCCGCGCCTACTGCGCGTGGCGCGGCGGACGCCTGCCCACCGAGGACGAGTGGCAGCTCGCGGGCGAGACCGGCGAGCTGCACCGCGGCACCCCCGCGGTGTGGAACTGGACCGAGAGCGAGCACAGCGACGGCCGCACCCGGTTCGTCATGCTCAAGGGCGGCAGCGACTACCGCGCCGAGGGCTCGGACTGGTACGTGGAGGGCGGGGTGCACGCCCCGGACCACTCCCTCAAGCTCCTCCTGCCCGGGCTCGGGCTCGCCAGAGCCGCGACCGTCGGCTTCCGCTGCGCATGGGACGAGGTGGCCCGATGACCGTCTCCCGGGACGCCGCCGCCGGGCCGCTCCACGGCCTTCGCGTCGTCGACGCCTCCACGCTCTTCGCCGGCCCGATGGCCGCGATGCACCTCGGTGACCTCGGCGCCGACGTCGTCAAGGTCGAGCACCCGGCCAAGCCGGACCCCTCCCGCGGGCACGGCGCCGCGAAGGACGGCGTCAACCTCTGGTGGAAGACGCTGGGCCGCAACAAGCGGACGGTGACGGCGAACCTCGGCAGCGAGGGCGGCCGCGAGGTGTTCCTCGCGCTGGCCGCGGAGGCCGACGTCGTCATCGAGAACTTCCGTCCGGGCACCCTCGAGCGGTGGGGGCTCGGCTACGAGGAGCTCTCTGCCGCCAACCCGCGCCTCGTGCTCGCCCGGGTGAGCGGGTTCGGCCAGGTCGGCCCGTACCGGACCCGGCCCGGCTTCGGCACGCTCGCCGAGGCGATGAGCGGCTTCGCCGCGATGACCGGGGAGCCGGACGGTCCCCCGACGCTGCCGCCGTTCGGCCTGGCCGACGGCGTCGCCTCGCTGGCCACGGCGTTCGCCGTCATGGTCGCCCTCCAGGCGCGTGAGCGCACCGGGCGCGGCCAGGTCGTCGACCTCGCGATCATCGAGCCGATCCTCGCGATGCTCGGCCCGCAGATCACCCGGTGGGACCAGCTGCGGACCGTGCAGCCGCGCACCGGCAACCGCTCGGCGAACAACGCCCCGCGCAACACCTACCGCACCCGCGACGGCCAGTGGGTGGCGGTCTCCACCTCCGCCCAGTCGATCGCCGAGCGGGTCATGCGGCTCGTCGGACGGCCCGAGCTCATCGACGAGCCGTGGTTCGCGCGCGGCGCGGACCGGGCCCAGCACGCCGACGTCCTCGACGAGGCGGTCGGCGGGTGGATCGCCGAGCGCACCCGGGACGAGGTGGTCGCCGCCTTCGAGGAGGCCCAGGCGGCCGTCGCCCCGATCTACGACGCGCAGGACATCGTCGCCGACCCGCAGTTCCAGGCGCTGGGCACCATCCACGAGATCGAGGACCCGGAGCTCGGGCCGATGCTCATGCAGGGCCCGCTCTTCCGGCTCTCCGACGCCGAGGGCGTCATCCGCTTCACCGGCCGCCCGCACGGCGCGGACACCGATGAGGTGCTCGGCGAGCTCGGCTTCACCCCCGAGCGGATCGCCGGGCTGCGCGCGGAGGGGGCGGTATGACCGACCTCGCGCCGCTCACGCTGCTCTACGTCCCCGGTGACCGGCCCGACCGGGTGGCCAAGGCGCTGGCCTCGGCGGCCGACGCCGTCGTCGTCGACCTCGAGGACGCCGTCGCCCCCGCCGCCAAGGCTGCGGCGCGTCAGCACGTCGCCCGGCTCCTCGCCGACCTCCCGGCCGGCCGCCGGGTGCAGGTCCGGGTCAACGCGGCGGGCACCCCCTGGCACGAGGAGGACGTCGCCGCCGTCGCCGCCCTGCCCGCCGCCGTCGGTCTGCGGCTGCCCAAGGCCCAGGACCCCGACGCCGTCGCGGCGCTCACGGACCGGGTCGCCGGGCGTGGGCTGCACCTGCTCGTCGAGTCGGCGCTCGGTGTCGAGCGCGCCTTCGCGCTCGCCTCGACGCCGGGCACCGCCTCGATCGGGCTCGGGGAGGCGGACCTGCGCTCGGAGCTGCGGGTGGACGACGACGCCGGGCTCACCTGGGCGCGCAGCCGCGTCGTCGTCGCCGCGCGGGCCGCCGGGCTGCCCTCCCCGGCGATGTCGGTCTACCCGCACGTCCGAGACCTCGCCGGGCTCGCCGAGTCCTGCCGGGCAGGACGCCGGCTCGGGTTCAGCGGGCGGGCCGCGATCCACCCTGCGCAGCTCGAGCCGATCCGCGCGGCGTTCCTGCCGAGCGAGCAGGAGGTCGAGCGGGCGCGCACCGTCGTCGAGCGCGTGACGGGGGCGGCCGCGGTGGGCACGGGTGCCCTCGCGCTGCCCGACGGCACCTTCCTCGACGTCGCCATGGTCGAGCGCGCCCGCGCGACGATCGCCCTCGCCGAGCAGCACGGCACGACCTGACCGCCCCGTCTCCCGGCCCTTTCGCCGGACCCTGTCGCGGGCGAGGACGCCCGCGGTCACCACTCACCGAGGAGTACCGATGACACCACCCCGCCCCTCCCGGCGACTCGCCGTCGCGGCGGCCGTCGCCGTCGTGGCGACCGCCGGGGTCTCCCTCTCGCTGCCCGCGCTCGCGGCCGAGACCGGGACGCTCGTCGATGCCCGCGCCACCGGCACCGCCGCCGGACCGGTCGACTACACGGTCTACCTGCCCCCGGGCTACGACGACGGCACCGACCGCTACCCCACCGTCTACCTCCTCCACGGCCGCGGCGACACGCAGGCGGCCTGGCAGCGGGTGGCCGGGGACCTCGACGACCTCATCGTCTCCGGTGAGCTCCAGCCGGTCATCGCCGTCATGCCCGACGCGCCGTGGAACGACCGCGGCAGCTGGTACACCGACTCGCTGTACACCGGGGACGCCCCCTCCGGCCCGGGCGTGCCGGTGGAGACGGCCCTGGCCGAGGACCTCGTCGCGCACGTGGACGCCACGTACCGGACGGTCGCGCACCGCGAGGCACGCGCCGTCGGCGGGTACTCGATGGGTGGGGCGGGTGCGCTGCGGCTCGCCCTGGCCCACCAGGAGGACTTCTCGGCGGGCATCGTGCTCAGCCCGGCCGCGTACGTGCCCCAGCCCCCCGCCGACTCCTCCGTCCGCGACTACGGTGGCTACGGCGTCGGCGACTCGCTGTTCGACGCCGACCGGTACACCGAGCTGTCCTACCCGGCCGCGCTCGAGGCCCTCGACCCGGCGCTGCCCGTCCACCTGTTCGTCGCCGTCGGTGACGACGAGTGGCCCAACCCGGACCCGGCCGAGGCGCGCCACGACATCGACTTCGAGTCCGCCCAGCTCTACAACACCGCGCGGCGCGTGCCGGGCGTGACGGCGGAGCTGCGGATCATGGACGGCGGCCACGACTGGGACGTGTGGCAACCCGCCTTCCGCGAGGCGATCCTCGACGTCGGCCAGCGGCTGCGCACCCAGCCCGCCGCCGGCTGGGACGCCGAGCTGCTCGGCTCCGCAGGTGACGACCGCGCGGGCGGGATCGTCGAGACGGCCGACGGCGGGACGGTCGTCGCCCTCAACCTCGCCGGCGCCTGGGACGGCTACGAGCCGGCCGGCGCGATGGACACCCTCGTCGTCCGCCGGGCGGCGGACGGCACGGAGACGTGGCGCCACGCCGTCGCGACGGCGGCGA